>JAOUMO010000008.1 GCA_029881425.1 Gammaproteobacteria bacterium | reverse complement strand
GCCGGTGACCCAACGCAGGTTATCGCCGATGAGCGCAAGGCGCGTGAGCTTGCCGAGCGACGCTCTACCAAGGATCGTGATGTTCGCCTGGCGGCACAGCAGCAGGCCAAGCTGGATTCCATGTTTGCCAATATGGGCAAGGATGAAGTCAAGGTACTGAACGTACTGCTCAAAGCCGACGTGCAGGGTAGTCTCGAGGCCATCCGTGAGTCATTAATGAAACTGGCCGCCTCCAGCGATGAAGTGAATGTGGTTATAGTCGGCAGTGGTGTCGGTGGTATCAATGATACGGATATAAGCCTGGCCGCAGCATCCAATGCAATCGTGCTTGGCTTCAATGTGCGTGCCGATGCCGCTGCCCGTAAATCGGTATCAGAGCGCGGTGTTGACCTGCATTACTACAGCGTCATTTACGATCTGATCGATGAGGTCAGGCGTGCGCTTACCGGTATGCTGGCGCCCGAATATAGAGAACAGATTATGGGTCTGGCAACGGTGAAGGATGTCTTTACCTCGCCCAAGTTTGGCCAGGTCGCCGGTTCGCTGGTAACCGAAGGTGCTATTAAACGCAGTCAGCCGATTCGTGTACTGCGTGATAACGTGGTCATTTACGAGGGTGAGCTGGAATCCCTGCGTCGTTTCAAGGATGACGTCGAGGAAGTACGCAGCGGAACCGAGTGTGGTATTGGTGTGAAGAACTATACCAATGTCCAGGTGGGTGACCAGATCGAAGTGTTTGAACGTATTCGTGTGGAGCGTACACTTTAATCACCCTGTTGATTAAGGTCTATTAACCCCTATGCCAAAAGAGTTTTCACGTTCACAACGCATGGCCGAGCAGATACGCCGCGAACTGGCCGAGCTGGTGCGTGACGAGCTGAAGGATCCCCGTGTGAAATGGGTGTCTTTCACTGCGGTCAAGGTGAGTCGCGACCTGAGTAGTGCGGTGGTCTATTTCTCTGTGCTTAACGATGAAGACATAGAAGACACCACGGCCGCGATGAACAGTGCCACCGGCTTTCTCCGGCATGAGCTGGGGCGCAGGATACGTTCACGTATTGTACCGGCATTAAAGTTTATCCATGATGACAGCATCCAGCGCGGCTCATCAATGGATGCCCTGATTGCCAAAGCCAGGGCATCGGACCCCGAGCCCGAAGACGAATAACGCCAGGGTCGGTCGCGGTACCCTAAATACGAATGACCCAGCCTTTGATATGATGCCAGCAGCACCGGATCACCAATAACAGTCGATATGTCCTTAATAGATAGCGTAATGAAAAGAGTGTCTCAATTTAACTCATATTTAATTAAAAGCTGTACTGCACGGGCTTGTGTCTTTAATCATTTAGTCAGGTAACTTTATGGGACGTAGAAGAAACAGGGGCCGTTCGGTTCATGGCGTATTATTGCTGGATAAACCCCTGCACTTGTCGTCTAATCACGCCCTGCAGCAGGTGAAGCGTTTGTTTGATGCGGCCAAGGCCGGCCATACCGGTAGTCTTGATCCGCTCGCGACGGGCATGCTGCCCATTTGCCTGGGTGAGGCCACCAAGATATCCGCATTCCTGCTCGATGCCGATAAGACCTACCGTTTCAAATTTAAGCTGGGAACCAAAACAGCCACCGCGGATGCCGAGGGCGAGGTGATAGCAAGCTGTCCCTATGAGCAGATAACGGCTGCCGATGTGGAAAAGGCCTTGCCGCAATTCACCGGTGATATTGAGCAGGTGCCGCCGATGTATTCCGCCCTGAAGAAAGACGGCCAGCGGCTCTATGACCTGGCACGACAGGGTATAGAAGTTGAGCGCAAGTCTCGGCCGGTGACCATCTACAGCCTGGATATGCTGAGTTTTGAGGCCGGTGAGGTCGAGCTGGAGGTGAAGTGCTCCAAAGGGACCTATGTGCGTACCCTGGCCGAAGACATCGGCGAAGTACTGGGTTCCTGTGCCTATGTCACCGAGCTGAGGCGGCTGAGCGTAGGCCCCTATAGTGGTGAGATGGTCACCATGGAGCAGTTACAGTCCCTTGCCAGTGATGATTATGCGGCACTCGATGCACAGATGCTGGAGCTGGATAGTGGCATTATCGACTGGCCAGAAGTACGGCTGGATGCTGATAGCGCCTATTATCTCAAACTGGGTCAGCCGGTACAGGTGGCCCGTGCACCGACAGACGGCTGGGTGAGAATCTATGATGAGACCCACTTTATAGGGGTGGGTGAAATCCAGGATGATGGTCGTGTCGCGCCCAAGCGGATGATGGTCGGCATCGATTAGTTTTAGAGATTTTGGTCCCGTATGCGGATGAGAAGCAGCAATTTCGGTTGAATTAGGTGAAATTCGACCGGCTGTGATCATTTAAATGGAATTTTTATCTAAAACAGGGCATACAGGTTTTGGTAGAGCGGGAAAAGCATGGTAAAATCCCGCCTCGATTATTGAGGCAAATTTAGTTAGGAGTTTATTTCTATGGCACTAGCAGCTACAGAAAAAGCAGAAGTTGTAACAAAATATGCGCGTTCAGAAGGCGATACCGGTTCTCCAGAAGTACAGGTAGCCCTGATGACAACACGCATCGTACAGTTAACCGAGCATTTTAAGGCTCACAATCACGATCACCATTCACGTCGTGGTCTATTACGTCTGGTTAATCAGCGTCGTAAACTGCTGGATTACCTGAATCGTAAAGATAACCAGCGTTATAAAGATCTGATCAGCAGCCTGGGTCTACGTCGTTAATTTATAAAACCTAAATAATAGGGATCAACCTGTGACAGCTATAAAAAAATCATTCCAGTTTGGTAATCATAATGTCACCATTGAAACCGGTGAAATTGCACGTCAGGCATCCGGCGCGGTGTTGGTCGATATGGAAGGCACAGTGGTGCTCGTATCGGCTGTGGCCGTTAAGGGTGGAGAGCCGAAAGACTTCTTCCCCCTGACAGTGAATTACCAGGAACGCTCGTACGCCGCAGGTAAAATTCCGGGCAGCTTTTTTAAGCGTGAAGGTCGACCATCAGAAAAAGAAACTCTGACAAGCCGCCTCATCGACCGTCCGATTAGACCGCTGTTCCCTAAAGGTTATACTAACGAAGTCCAGGTTATCGCTACGGTGGTTTCACTAAATAGCGATATCGATCCCGATATCCCGGCCATGATCGGCACTTCGGCGGCACTGGCTATTTCCGGTGCACCCTTCGCCGGCCCCATTGGTGGTGCCCGTGTCGGTTATAAAGACGGTGCCTATCTGCTTAACCCAACTTTCAGTGAGCTGAAAGACTCAGACCTTAACCTGGTGGTTGCCGGTACTGACGACGCCGTACTGATGGTTGAGTCTGAGGCCAATGAGCTGTCAGAAGATGTGATGCTGGGCGCGGTCATGTTTGGTCATGAGCAGTTCCAGGTCGTGATCCAGGCCATTAAAGAGCTGGCGGCCGAAGTGGCTACACCGGCGATTGAATGGTCAGCACCTGAAATCAACCAGGACCTGCTCAAGGCCGTAACTGATGCCGTAACAGCGGATGTCACAGCCGCCTACCAGATTTCAGAGAAAATGGAGCGTTACGCGGCAGTCGATAAAGTACGTGCCGCTACCGTTGAACAACTGGCATCTGATGATGGCTTCTCCAGGGATGATGTTAAAGCAGTCTTTGGCAAGGTTGAAAAGAGCATTGTACGTGGCCGTATCATCGCGGGTGAAAAACGTATCGATGGCCGTAACCTGGATGATGTTCGTCCCATTACCGTACGCACCGGTGTACTGCCCCGTACCCATGGCTCAGCCCTGTTTACACGTGGTGAAACCCAGGCACTGGTTGTGACTACACTGGGTACCGCCCGTGACGCACAGAAAATTGATGCACTGGAAGGTGAAATGACCGACAGCTTCATGCTGCACTACAATTTCCCTCCCTACAGTGTCGGTGAAGCGGGTCGTACCGGTACACCGGGTCGTCGTGAAATTGGTCATGGTCGCCTCGCCAAGCGCGGTGTACTTGCGGTGATGCCGAAAGAAGAAGAATTCCCCTATTCCATCCGTGTCGTTTCAGAAATTACTGAATCTAACGGTTCCAGCTCTATGGCCTCTGTCTGTGGTACCAGCCTGGCACTGATGGATGCCGGTGTGCCTATTAAGTCACCGGTTGCTGGTATTGCCATGGGCCTGGTGAAAGAAGGCGATAACTACGCTGTACTGAGTGATATCCTGGGCGATGAAGATCACCTGGGTGACATGGACTTTAAAGTAGCTGGTACCGCCAATGGTGTTAGTGCCCTGCAGATGGATATCAAGATCACTGGCATTACCAAAGAAATCATGGAAAAAGCACTGGAGCAGGCAAAGGCCGGCCGCATGTTTATCCTCGGTGAAATGAACAAGGTTATTTCTGAGGCAAGTACTGAAATGTCTCATTATGCGCCACGTTACCTGAAGATGAAAATCAACCCCGACAAGATCCGTGACGTGATTGGTAAGGGCGGTGCCGTTATCCGTTCGATCACCGAAGAGACCGGTGTGTCGATTGATATCGATGATGACGGCAACGTAAAAATCGCCTCTAATGATTTTGATGCAGCAGAAGCCGCCAGGACCCGTATCGAGCAGATCACAGCTGAAGCTGAAGTGGGCGCAGTTTACGACGGCACCGTTATCAAGATAATGGACTTCGGTGCATTCGTTCGCATCCTGCCAAACAAAGAAGGCCTGGTACATATCTCACAGATCTGTGAAGAGCGCGTTGAAAACGTTAGCGACAAACTGTCTGAAGGTGATGTGATCAAGGTTAAGGTGCTGGAGATCGATCGCCAGGGCCGTATCCGTTTGAGCATGAAGGCGGTTGAAGCGGCCTGAATGTAATATTAGCTATATAAGCTTTTATTAATAAAAAGGGGCGTTTAGCCCCTTTTTTATTGTTCTTTTGAAAAAAATCAACATATTTCCGAATTCTCATTCGAATGGGTGTGTTAATTTTTTTTCAATTGATTAAGATCATATCCATACTTATAACAGTCGATAGAGACTGAATACAATAATTATTAAATGATAACCCCTGTACTTCGTTGATTAGTCATGGTTACACGTAAAAACTGATATATATCAGTTGGCACTGTATCTAGATTGGCTTCCACGCAATCAACAACAATTAATAATATTAAAAATATAAAAATGCATACAGGTGTATGTGTTAGGGGATACGTGGTTGCTAAGTCCTATTCGTTTTTTTATCAGACAATATTTCAGATTACATAGCTTACGTGCGCGTTACGTCTTTGGCGCAGCCCTGCTTTCTGTATTATTTATTCTCAGCGTCTGGTCTACCCAGGTGTTTTTATCTGATGCTATTTCAGATACCACGGAAAACACCCTTAACCGAAACCAAATTATCGATTTACATCGAAACATCCGTAATAACCTGAGGCAGGCAGAATATACCTTACAGAGTTACCTGGTAAGCCCTGAAAAAATCGAATATAAATCAGCGCTGCAATTCATTGATGCGGCCATCCAGCAGGTTAATAAAATAAAGAACACGAGCTGGGTAAGTGGATCTACAAAAGATGAGCAGTTAAATATCCTGGCAGAGGCATTAAAACAGTATAAAGACCATGCCATAGAATTAATGGCCATACGTACCAATGCAGAGAAATTGTTTCCTGCCTACAATACAATTAATAACATAATGCTGCCACAAAACCAGCAGATGATAACCCAGATTGCCCTTGCAGAAGACGAGCTATCGCCACGTCTGGCAGAAGACTACATTCTCGATACTTACCACTCACTCAATAGTTTAAAAGATGAATGGATGAGCATGATTGGCCTGTTCCGGATGTACGTGGCATCCAGGGCAATGAGTCTTGATGAAGCTGATAATGATTTCAGTGACACTGAAGTATCAATTGATGCACATTACAAGAGTGCGTTGAAATATATCAGTAAGCTTGATTACTTGCGTTCAAATTATGATCTGGGTTTCCAGGCAGAAATAAGTATAGATGAATTATCGAGTATTTTAGCTATCTGGCACCAGGCCTATAAAAATACGGTATTGATTTATGCGGGGAAAAACTGGCGTATGGATGAGCTGGTAATGAGTGAAAAAATATTACCCGTCAATGAATTTATATGGCAGCAATTGTATGGACTGGAATTAATGCTGGCCGAATCATCACAAAATGATGTTAATAGACTCGCTGATGTTACATCTAATGTGAACACGCTATTATGGCTGCGCGTTATCGTGGCGCTGTTTTTTATTGCGACCGCATTTTTTGCTTTTGAATACTGGTTGCTAAGGCCTGTAGCATTGATTTCACGTGCATTAAAGATAGAGGCTAATGGTTTTAAAGTTGATAAATTACCAACCGCAAATACACTCGAGGCAAAGGAGCTAATCGAGGCCTTTGATGAAATGCGGCAGCAGGTACAGATACGACAATTGGAGCTTGAACACCAGGCTATGCATGATAGCCTGACAGGTTTACCAAATCGTGTATTACTGCGTAAATCCCTGGAAATGAATATTAAATTTGCCAGGGAAAATAAAACAGAGCTTGCCCTGTTAATGATAGACCTGGATAGGTTCAAGGAAATTAATGATACGCTGGGCCATCATATGGGTGATCGCGTTTTACGTGAGATAGGGCCAAGGTTCCGGCGTGAGCTGGGAGAAAATGATTTACTGGCGCGCCTTGGTGGTGATGAGTTTGCGATTTTACTTGCCGATACTAATGCCGAAAAGGTCAATGATCTTGCTGTTCGTTTAAGTAAAACACTGGATGCAGATTTTTATCTTGATGGCCAACGTTTGTGGGTAGGGAGTAGTATTGGTATTGCCCTGTATCCACAACATGGGGTAAATGAACAGGCCCTGTTACAACGAGCGGATGTTGCCATGTACCTGGCCAAGCATAAAAATTTACGTTATGCCATATACGATGAGAGCCAGGATGAGCATAGTGTCTGGCAGTTATCGTTTGAGGGTGAGTTACACCAGGTTATCGATAATAATGAACTGGTGCTGAACTATCAGCCGAAGATTGATTTAACAAGCGGGACCATTTATGGCGTAGAGGCATTGTTGCGCTGGCATCACAAACAACATGGTTTGATTCCTGCCGAGGAGGTCCATCTGCTTGCTGAAAAGACTGGCCTGATTAAGCCATTGACTGAATGGGTTATTCGTACGGTAATCGAGCAATTATCAAGCTGGGCAAAGCAGGGTATTGAGCTGAGTATTTCAGCCAATCTTTCCGTATGGAACCTGCAGGATCCAAAATTATTTGGTGTAGTTAAAGGCTTGTTAAGGGAATTTAATGTGCCAGCCAACCGGTTGATACTTGAAATAACAGAAAGTGCGGTAATGTCTGATCCTGATAGTGCGATGGATACCATGAATAAGTTATCGCAACTGGGTGTGCAGCTGTCTATTGATGATTTCGGTGTAGGTTTTTCTTCACTCCAGTATTTGAAAAAGTTACCGGTTAAAGAGCTCAAGATCGATAAAACCTTTGTTATGGATATGATAGTTGATGACAATGATGCGCTAATAGTGAAATCAACTATCGAGCTGGCCCACAATCTTGGCCTGTCTGTTATTGCGGAGGGCGTCGAGAGTGAAGACATTATGAATAAGCTAAAATCCTGGGGCTGTGATTGTTGCCAGGGCTATCATGTTTCACATGCTATTCCGCTTGAGGAGCTGGATGACTGGATAAAGGTTTCTGTATGGGGTTTAAAGGATAAGGCCAGATTGCAATTGATTAGTTAGGCTCAAACTCCTGGCGATTGGCGGCCTGCCACGATGTGTAATCAAGCGCCCTGGCTTATTTTCTGGATAACCCGTGCTGCGGCAGCCATGCCGAACGTTGCGGTAACGCAGCTTGATGATCCGAAGCCAAGACTACAGTCCAGTTTCACTCCCTTAATGCCGGGCTTGGCATAGTCGACACTGCCATCACTTTTTGGGTAACGTTGTTGCTCAGTCGAGAACACACAGGGGATTCCAAATGAGCGTTTGGGGTTACTGGTATAGCCGTATTGATGGCGAAGCTGTGATCTTACTTTTGCCGCTAAAGGGTCGTTCCATGTTTTACTCAGATCAGCAATGGTGATGGCTATGGGGTCTATCAGACCACCGGCACCCCCCGTTGTAATTACCGGGATTTTGTTGCGCTTACAATAATAAATAATGGCACATTTAAACGCCACGCTATCAATCGCATCAATTACAAAGTCATAATCTTTATTTATGTATTTGCTTACTGTCGTTTCGGTAATAAAGTCATCAATCACCCGGCAGTCACAATCAGGATTTATCTGGCGGATACGCTCAGCCATCACGGTAACTTTTGAATCATCAACCGTGGATGATAATGCATGGATCTGTCGGTTGATATTACTTGATGCAATATCATCATGATCAATGATTGTAATTATCCCAATACCGCTGCGTGCAAGTGCTTCAGCGGCCCATGAGCCCACGCCGCCTATACCTATGACGCATATGTGAGAGTTCCGTAATCGCTCCGCTTCATCATTGCCATACAGTCGCCTGATGCCGCCAAAGCGTTGATCAAATTCATTCATGGTGTATTTCGAGGTTAAAGTTTGAGGGATTTTATCATGATTCACCAGTGCTGGTTATATGAGTGTACTGTAGGTCCGGTAAGAATCTTCCGGATGTAATATATTTTACGATATAGAAAAGGTCGCAAGCAGGGGGGTATGATCAGAGAGCTTGCGCCAGGGAATCCTGTTGAGTCGTTGACAGTCAATGTTCTCAAGGCCACGGCTATAAATACGATCCATTTTAAGTGTAGGAAACCAGGCGGGGAAGCTCTTGGCATGTTTTCCCGTCGATCTTTTGAATACTTCGAATAGATCAAGATCAGTATTTAGATACCTTTCAGCCCTGCCTCGCCAGTCATTAAAATCACCGGCAATAATTAAGGGGGCATCATGCGGTACGTGTGAATTAATGCGTTGTACGAGTGTTGAAAGCTGTTTTTCACGTTCTGTATCAAGTAGTCCGAGGTGAACACAGATTAGATGGAGTTTTTCGCCGTTGGGTAGCTCTATGGTGCCGTGTAAAAGGCTACGGCTGGCTGTCTTCATGCTGGAAACATTGATATTTTCCCATTCAATAAAGGGGTACTTGCTTAGAATGGCATTGCCATGGTGGCCGGATTTATAGATTGCATTTTTACCATAGGCATGATGTTTCCAGACCTGGTCTGCAAGAAACTCAAACTGGCTGTCATTGGGCCAGTTGCCAATTTTATTTTGCTTGATAATGTGCTGGCCCTGAATCTCCTGTAAAAAAACAATATCGGCATTAATGTTTCGTATGGCTTCTTTTATATCATGCAGGATAAATTTACGATTTGCCGCAGTGAAACCCTTATGAATATTATAAGTTAGAATTTTGAGTGTATCTGATGGCATGAAGTTGCCTTTATCTGCTGCCGGCCAGTGAGAAGATATTGCCTGTCGAATAAAAAGGCCCTGACATACAGGGCCTCAAATATTAATCGATGCAGCCCTGGGGTTCAGGCAGGCCGCCTATGCGAGATCCCTGTTTGGCGGGTCCATCAGGGAAAAGGCCATATAAATAGTCTTTACTACTTTTTTCAGAGCCGCCCTGTTCTTTCATGTACTTCCTGAGCAGGCGTACCATGGGTGTTACACCGTATTCGAAATAGAACTTGCGAATAAAGTTAATGACGTCCCAGTGTGCATCGGTGAGCTGGATATTTTCCTTCTGTGCCATATGCACAGCAATTTTTTCATTCCATTGCGAGGCATCCAGCAGGTTACCATGGGGCGTTACCCTGTATATCTTGCCATCGTAATCAAACTTATCAATGAAGTGGGTTGTCATGCTGGGATCGACGTGTTTTTTCGCCGGGCGCCTCATGGCGCGGTTGTGGCGCTCATCCTCATCGAGTTCCGCATCCAGCATTGGAATAGGTATGCCCGCAATTTTAGAACCGTCTATAAGTACGCCGCCATTAGGGAACAGGCTGTCAAGGTAAACAGGGTCTGCTTTTTTACTGTCATATTTTTCTAATATTGTTTTAGTCAGTAACTTACGGATTGGTGATATATTGTAATTCTTATAGAACTCACGCATTAAATTAATGATTTCCCAATGATTATGCGTCAGTGTCATGCCTTCTTTTTCTGCCAGGCTGATGGCTATATCTTCATTCCAGTCTTCAGTGTGAGCCAGTCGTCCATCATGTAATAGTGAGTATGAAACCCCTGCGACATTAATACTATTCATACCTGTGTGCCTCCGGATAATAATTATTTTTTACAGGGTTATTTAGCCCAAACAACCCCCTTTCCATATTAATTATCATAGCAGTTATAGGCATGACCGCTAGCGGAAATCATCATAATTTTTAGAATACGGGCATAAAAATAGTTGACAATTTTAGTAGGAAATAGGTTAAATGCATGCCTTGTCAAGCTTAAGTGTAAGAGTAAATGAATGAGTGCCAGTAACTATGTCTTTGATGCTACTCCAGAAAATTTTACAGATCTCGTGCTGGGTAATTCTGTGCGGGGGCCAGTTATGGTTAATTTCTGGAGTGCAAAGGCGGGTCCCTGCCTGAAACTGTGGCCGGTACTGGAAAAACTGGTTGAGGAATATGCAGGCCGCTATTTGTTAATAAACTTTAATGTTGATAAATATCAGGAATTTGCCAGGTCAGAGCTGGCTATTACCAGTGTGCCTACAGTTAAAATCTTCAGTAATCTCCAGGTGGTTGACGCGGTTTATGGCGCAGAATCTGAAAATAGCTTTCGCGTGATGATTAATCGCCATATGCCTCGACCATCCGATGTGGTACTCAAGCAAATCGTCGATGATTATGACCAGGAGAATAGTGATAGCGCACTGGCTGCATTGAAGCAGTTGCAACAGACAGATCCCGATAATCCCCGTATCGCCCTGGTTATCATTAAGCTGATGTTTCGTGAGGGAAAATATGAGGCGCTGCAGAAGTATGTAAAGGCCCTGTCGCTGGAAACTAGAAAAAATGAGGAAGTGATACATCTCCTGACTATGTCACATTTTTTGATTGCAGCCCGGCAGGCCCCGGATAAAGTGGAGCTGGAGCGTGCATTGTCGCTTGCTGAAGATGATCTTGAGCTGAACTACCAGTTGAGTGCATTACATCTCGTTAATGATGACTATGTTCCTGCCATGGAGCTGTTATTAAAAATTATACGACTAGAGAGAAATTTCAGGGATGATATTGCGCTAAAAGGCATGGTCTCCATCCTGAATATTATCGGTAGCCAGGAAACTATAGCCAGGGAGTACCGGCAGAAGATGATGGATGCGGTGTCTGTTTGATTTTGGATGTTATCAAAGTAAATGAATGCAAACAGTGCAAATAAAATCAAACATTGATTAATGCTTATGCGCCTCTGTTGTCCTTCAGCAAGGTTCAGAATAGCTATAAAATCATCAATTTATATTTGCGTTCATTTGTGTTTTCTTTTGGCAGATTAACGACGGCTAATCTCGATTAACGCGCTACTCAGTAGAATCAAAGATCAGGGTTGTTTTTTGCGGCGTATTTTAAACTCGTAGATAGCCAGTGCTAGTAGGCTTAGGGTGGAAATGATGAATATCGCCCAGAGTGGTATACCAACCTCTGATATTGGGCCATCTATACGTTCATCAGCTATTTTAGTCTCTGCTGCCAGCTTCTCTTTTTGTTCAGAATTTTTTAACGAGCGGGTCTGGTCAATATCGTGCTGGGCGCGTTCAACAATTTTGTCATAGTCCGTATTTGTTAGATGTTGCTCTTTTAGTTCCCTTTTCATGTTCTCCAGGGCCTTTTGCGCAGCGTCGAACTGGCCTGCCTGTTCAAGTGCGCTGATATTGCTCCAGTGTAACTGCCAGTAATAAGAGTCATTGTCACCATTGCCGCCAAGTAGTAACTCCTGTTGAATGGCATGTATGCGCTCCCGTTCTGGCATACCATGTTTTATTGATGCATAAATGGATGGCGTCAGGTGCGGGCTATGGCCCATATCCAGATCCATGGCTTTTTTATAAGCGACATCTTTTTCATGGATATGAAAATCTTTTTTATCGATATTGTCACTGCTATAGGCGGCAGCAAGATTACTGTGATTCAGGCCCTTGATGAACCATATAACAGGATTGTCTGACTTGATCTTTAATATATTATCGATATTGATAGCCAGGGCTTCGAGTTCATTGATCCTGGTGTTTACGGGTAGATCAATATTTTCGCTATGATAACTGGCGACACGGTCAGCCAGTTCTGTGAAGTTACCTAGCTCGGTGTCGAACAATTCATTAAACGGTGTCTCCGCGTAACCAGTAGAGCATAGCAGGATAAAGGGAATGATTAGTAGATAGTGTTTCATGGTGTCGTGTACTTAATGTTTGCATGGAGGTGGTCGGCTTTATCAAAAGCATCCGGTATGCCATTCTGGGGTTCTATGTCGATGCGAAATTCATCGGTCCTCATTGGTCGTCCATTGGTTTCCAGTTGCCAGAATCCATCTATTGCATTTTTGTTGTCTTCCAGCGCCTGCCATAAAATCCAGTAACCTATGGATGCGTTTATATGCCCCGGTGGCTCATTAATAATAATGTCGACGGCGCCGCCCCGTTGATGGATACCGTTTAGTGCATTACTGTACCACTCATTGCGTTCCGGGTTGCGCCAGCCACCGCTTAGCCATAATTGACTATCGGGTATCTCTAGTCTCTTATTGTCCAGGTTAACCAGTTTGTTTTTTTTGTAGAAGGCCTTTTTTGCTTCATAGGCATTAACTATTTTAATGGTGAGTTTTGATATGCCATCATTGATCAGCAGGCCATATTCACTTTCTGTCAGCGCGTTGCCTAATATTTTATCGCTCTTTGCAGGTGGTTCTGATATTTCGCTACGTTTTGGTATCGGCAGGTTGCCATTCTCGCCCAGCCCATAGCGTGTGATTTCATAGTGGTTGATATATTCCTGGCGAATCATATCTTTGTTGTCCATGCGGATAATCGTATTAAAACTATTGATTGTTTTTTTATTTTTTATAATATCTAGTGTTACGTCATAGCTTAACCGCGGGTTATATTTTTTGTCATCTATCAGTCGTGTTCCACCACCATATCTTTGTCTTTTATTATTCCTGCCTTTGCCTTTTTTGTATACGCTCGTGTCATGGTTTATTGATTGCGGATTGAATACCAGTATATGTCGCTCAAAGATCGATGGTTCAAGCATACGAGATTGCCATGTGTAGGTGGTTTGAGATTTTGTTTTGGTGCCTTTGAATTTGGATAATAAATTAATACCGCCATAGTATTTGCTCGAGGTGCTGACGGTCCATTGCAGCAGTGTATCATCATCGGGTTTTTCGGATAACTGGACAATAAAGGGAATTTGCAGGGCAAGATTTTTTGTATTGCTATCTTTTGTGATGCCTTCGGGTATTATTTTTCCAGCAGGAACAACTATAAATGACTGGGCTGCATTGCTGTCCCTGTCAGTCGATGTGGTAACTTTTAAATGGCGTTGATGAGGTTCGGCAGTGGCATGGGCAACCAGCAGGGTGTAGCTTATAACGCCAAGAATCAGGCCATAATGGATCATCCTCCCTGAAGGCACGTATTAGTCGCTCGCCATGGTTTTGTTGATGCAGTACATAGTCAGGCAGGTTTCGGGCTCAAGTGGTTTAAAGGCTCTGGGAGCAGGATCGTGCGTGGTAACGCCCTGCAGTGAATTTACAGTTAAGAGTGACTGTTTTCTGCACGCTGCCAATACCGTAATGGTTGTCTGAATACAATGCCCTGCGCTGGCCCTTTATTTCTGCACACAGGTTCCAGTCATTAAGGTAGTAGGTCATTACCGGTGTATAGTTCATCTGTTCCTTAAGCGAGGAAATATGGAATGTCCCATCTGCTGCCGTTGATGTGCTGCTGGCCACTGACAGGCAGTTAGTATCCCCGGCCTTTATTGACAGGTAAATCATGATGCCCTCTACGGGTTCACCGTCAATAAAGATCGAGCCGGAAATGCCTGGTGTCTTGTGGCGCGTATAGCTCGTGGTCGAGCAGGCCGAGACCAGAGCCAGGCTCAACAGGAGAATGAAAAAGGTAAATCGGCATCTAGTGTGCATCGTGTTTACTTTCTTAAGTGCGTAATATAAATGTAGCATGGTTTCAGGTGAATTATACAGCGGGCATACACCGGGCCTAAATTAGTTTCATTTATTGCTTGCCCCATAAAAAAGGCCGCGAGTGCGGCCTTTTTTATGTTCAGGACTTGCCCTGTAACTGCAACAGGATATCCTCGTTTTCGAGGGTGGATGTGTCCGATGTTATATCCTCCCCACAGGCAATATTTCGTAATAATCGCCGCATAATTTTGCCGGAACGTGTCTTTGGCAGGTTATCCGCATAGCGGATGTTATCGGGCTTGGCGATCGGGCCGATCTGCTCGCCTACCCAGTTGCGCAGTTCTTTGGTGAGCTCCTCGTCTATGCCATCCGGTGGGCGGGTTCCGCGTAATACCACGTAGGCAAATATCGCCTCACCCTTGATGTCATCGGGGCGGCCAACCACTGCAGCCTCCGCAACGCGTTCATGGGCGACCAGTGCCGATTCAACTTCCATGGTGCCGAGACGGTGGCCCGAGACGTTGAGTACATCATCGATGCGCCCCATGATCCAGAAGTAGCCATCGGCATCCCTGCGGGCGCTGTCACCGGCGAGATAGTATTTGCCATCGAATTTGGGCCAGTAGGTCTCTACGTAGCGCTGGTCATCGCCCCAGATGGTGCGCAGCATGGAGGGGAAGGGTTTGGTAATGACCAGGTAGCCCCCCTTGTTGGCCTCGGTGATGCTGTTGCCGTTCTCATCAACTACATCGGCGGCAATGCCGGGCAGGGGGATGGTGCATGAACCGGGCTTGGTCGCGATCACACCGGGCAGAGGGGCAATCATATTGGCACCGGTCTCGGTTTGCCACCAGGTATCGACAATTGGGCAATGCTCCCTGCCTATGACCTTGTGATACCACATCCAGGCCTCTGGATTAATGGGTTCGCCCACGGTGCCCAGCAGTCGAATGGATGACAGGTCGTAGTTATTGGGCAGGTCATCGCCGAGCTTCATGAGCGCGCGTATCGCGGTGGGTGCGGTATAGAAGATGCTGACCCTGTGGGTCTCACAGATACGCCAGAAACGACCGGCATCGGGTACCGTAGGCGCGCCCTCGTACATCAACAGGGTGCCACCGGCCGCCAGTGGGCCATAGGCAACGTAGGTGTGGCCGGTAATCCAGCCAACATCGGCCGTACACCAGAAAATATCATTATCCTGTAAATCAAAGACCCAGAGGTTGGTCATCACCGCACCCAGCAAATAACCGCCACTGGCGTGCTGTATACCCTTGGGTTTGCCCGTAGAGCCCGAGGTATAGAGCAGGAACAGGGGGTGTTCGGACTCGACCCAGACCGGCGCGCACTCGCTGCTTTGCCCCTTAATAGCATCGTGCCACCAGGTGTCGCGGCCTTCCTGCATCGGGATATCGTGTTGTGTCCGCTGGCAGACAATGACATGTTCGATGCTCGGGCAGCCACCGGCCATGGCCTTGTCGCAGGCCGATTTGAGTTCAACAATCTTGCCGCCACGGTTGCCACCATCGGCGGTAATGAGCATTTTGGCGCTGGCATCATTAATGCGGTCACGCAGTGATTCGGCCGAAAAACCGCCGAACACAACTGAGTGGATTGCACCAATACGGGCACAGGCCTGCATGGCGACTACAGCCTCGGGGATCATCGGCATATAGATAACGACGCGATCACCCTTTTCTATGCCCTTGGCCTTGAGTGCATTGGCAAACTGGCTGACCTCGTCGGTGAGTTGCTGGTAAGTGATATGGCGGGTATCCCCCTTCTCACCCTCGAAGATGATGGCTGTCTTGTCGGCCTTGCTTGCCAGGTGGCGATCAAGGCAGTTATAGGAGACATTCAGGGTACCATCAGCAAACCACTTGAAGTGGGGTGCCTTGCTGTCATCCAGTACGTCATTAAACGGTGTCTGCCAGTCAAGCATGCTGCGGGCCTGTTCGGCCCAGAAGCCGACATAGTCATCACTGGCCTGCTGGTGCAGGCGGTCAAAATCGGCCTGTTTGATACGCGCGCGATCAGTGAATTCACTGGCAGGTGGAAACTGGCGATTTTCGATAAGGGCTGAATCTATATTATTGGAGGACATGGTTGCTCCACGGGTTATCTGGTTATTAGCTGTTCAGGCTTGGATGTTATGAAAACAAGAGCATACCGAGGAGTATTCTATTAAGCAACTGGCCAGTGCCAGCCTAGTATTCGTCAATGCTGGATTGGGCAGGGATTTTATTGCTGTCCCAGTTTTCGGCTGACCATTGCCATATATATCCGAGGCTATCACGTTGTAAATCGGCGGGCGGTTGTTGACCCAGAAATTTCAGGGCCCGGTAGAGATTGGGTGCCGCTGATTTTTTGCTGATAGGCGGGGCATGGGTCTGTTTGCTGAGTTTTTCACCGTCCGGGTTGAGTGCAATCGGCAGGTGCAGGTACTGGCTTTCGGCGTAACCCAGGCAGCGTTGTAAATAAATCTGCCGGGCTGTTGAATCCAGCAGGTCATGACCGCGCACCACCTGGTTGACCTGCTGGGCCTCATCATCGACAACCACCGCCAGCTGGTAGGCAAAAAAACCATCGCGGCGGCGAATAATAAAATCACCCAGTTCCCGCTGCAGGTTTTGTTGCTGATGGCCCATGAGCCTGTCGGTGAACTCGACAGGGGTGTCGGTTGTGTGGATACGTATCGCGTGCCTGGCGGACACTGGGTGGTGCTTATCCCGGCAGGTGCCTGGGTAAATTGGGCCAAATGAGCCTGTCCTGGCCTGTGCCACTAGCTCTCGACGGCTGCAGGTACAGCGGTAGGCCAGGCCCTTCTCGAACAGGTGATTAACCGCCTGCGCATAGGCCTGCTTACGTTGTGTTTGATAGATAACTGCCTCATCCCATTCGAAGCCATAATGCTCCAGGGTAAACAGGATATCATCGGCTGCTCCGGCCTGGTTCCTGCCTTCGTCCACATCCTCCATGCGTACCAGCCATGTGCCCTGATGGCAACGTGCATCAAGATAGCTGGCGACAGCCGCAATTAAAGAGCCAAAATGTAATGCACCGGAGGGTGAAGGGGCAAAGCGTCCACGGTAGGGAATAGGTGGTGACGGCATAGAATAGAATAATCAGGGCTGGCCAGTGAAACCAGCCCCGAAGAAGCAGGGTTTATTTGCCTCGGATCTGTTTTTCCTTGATTTCATCAAGGCTCTTACAGTCGATACACTGGGTTGCCGTCGGGCGCGCTTCAAGTCGACGAATACCAATTTCTACACCACAGGTTTCACAATAGCCATATTCGCCATTGTCGAGCATATTCATTGATTCATCGATTTTCTTGATTAGTTTACGCTCGCGGTCACGGGTGCGTAGCTCGAGGCTGAATTCTTCTTCCTGTGAGGCGCGATCAGCAGGATCAGGGAAATTGGCAGCATCATCTTTCATGTGGCCAACGGTACGATCCACTTCCTGCATCAATTCATTTTTCCAGTTTTCGAGTATTTTTCTGAAATGCTCGATCTGCTTATCATTCATGTACTCTTCGCCCTTTTTTTCTTTATAGGGGGCAAAGCCGTGTAATTGTTGTGCCGAATTTTCAGGCATCGAAATCTCCGATATTTATATAAAAAAACTTACTCATGCAAGGGGATTAAATAGCAAGAAATAAAGCATTTAGCAAGCCATGAAAATGTTCAAGCGACGTAATTTACCCTGTATTTAAACGATTTGCGAGTATATTTTATATTATCTCTATCCGTCTATTACGCAATAAGTTCCTTTGCCTGGGTCTTATCCTATTGATTTGCCTAAATAAATCATTTTAATGGGCTTAATGCGAGGCAATTTCCTGATAACTAATATGCTAGAAATAGCGACTTATTTTTTTAATTCTTTGTTTAAAAAAGCGGGTTTGGCTGGATGGATTATGTTTTACCGGCGCAGGCAGGCTGGCTGCAAGCTGTACGGCCTGGGAAGGTGTTAAGCGGCTTGCGGGTATGCCCCAGTAATACTGCGCTGCTGCTTCAACACCATAGATGCCGCGACCGAATTCAGCAAGATTGAGATAGAGTTCGAGTATGCGTCGTTTTGATAAATGCTGTTCCATACCCAGTGTGAGTAACAGTTCATGCCATTTACGAAGTGGGTTACGTGATGGACTAAGAAAAATATTTTTTACTGTTTGTTGTGAAATAGTACTTGCACCATAGACAATACGCTGTTCAGACAGGTTGTATTCCATGGCCTGTTGAAGCGCATCCATATCAATACCTGAATGTGTATAGAAGCGAGCGTCTTCAGCAATAATTAATGCACGTACCATATTGGGTGATATGCTGGAAATCGGTACAGGTTTCCATTTTAGATCCGGCCAGTTTTTATTTTCGTGGCGCAGGTAAATGTAACTGCGGATAAAGCTGGATTGAAGAATGGGTCCGGCAGAGTACTGCTGCCATTGTGGCCATATGCCAATGAGGTAGCCCGTATCCATAATAAAGACAAGGATAGTCAGGCGAATGAACCAGCGTATAAAAATAATGGTTTTAGGTAATTGCAACCAGAGAGCAAGTTGAATCCTGAGCCGTGTCAGCAAAGTACTAAATCTCCAGTTGAATTAACACAGGCTAAAAGTATAGATGATTTAGAGGCAATAATTATTCAAATAAATTTAATTACCCAGACAGTATAGTGTCAGGACTGGACGCTATCCAGATCTATCCAGAATGTAGAGCCTGTAGATGGGCTGCTGGAAAAGCCTATCTCACCATGCATTAATTTGAGCAGGCGTTTTGTAATCGTTAAACCGATACCAGTGCCAGTTGAAGTGAATTCATTATCGAGGCGGTCAAAAGGTTCGAATAGTCGATGGAAATACTCATCTTTGATGCCTATGCCTGTGTCTTCAATGTATAGACGTAGGCGGCTTGAGGATAAGGTTTCCGTGTAGAGGGTTATGGTGCCATTCGTTGTATTGTACTTGATTGCATTTGAAAGCAGGTTGAGGATGACCTGCTTTAGGTGATTGAAATCGGCGCGTACAAAGAGGGCGCTATTTTCATCAAGCTGATTAATGGTAGTTAATTGATTGGCCTCTAGTGCCGGGGCAGTGAGTGAAAGGCACTGGCTAAGCAAGGTGTATAGGTCAACGCTTTCAAATACAGTAGTTGATTCACCAGACTCGATTTTAGACAAAGTAAGCACTTCATTTATTAATTGCAGCAACTGGTTGCCGGCGTTCATTATCTCATTTACATTTTCATATTGCGATTCTGTAAGGTCTGAACCTTGACGCATTGCAAGTAGCTGTGAAAATCCAAGGATGGCATTCATTGGTGTCCTAAGTTCATGGCTCATCCTTGACAGGAATTCTGACTTGGCCATGTTGGCACCTTCGGCAAGCTCTTTTGCCACGCGCATATTATGTTCGGCCTGTTTCCTGATCTTGTTTTCATTTTCGAGGAGTATTACCGACTGCTCCAACTCAAGGGTTCGTTCTTTTACCATCTTCTCAAGTTCATTATTATATTTTCGTATCTGGTTCTCTGCCTGCTTTTGAGATGTAATGTCAGTGAGTTCTAGTAATATCAGGCTTTTCTGGCTTTTTGAGGTAGTTATATATTTAAGCGTAGCATTGAAATTTACAAGGGCATTGTTATAGCTTGTTTCAATGTCAAAGTGCAGGGTCTCACTGGTTTGTGTTCCGAGAAATGAGTCAACAATAGTCCTGGTGTTAGGCTTAGATGACCAGTATGGGAGATCAAGTACATGGCCTGGAGTAAAACTATTTTTGCTGGAGCCAAGAAAGCTTAGGGCGGCAGCGTTGGTCTCAATTATTATTCCGTCGGTGTCCAATATGAAGATGTGCTGGAAAGTTTGCTCAAAAATAGTAGTGAATCTCAGGTCAGATTCATTTTTATTTTTTATCAACTGTATTTTTTCTAGTGATCTGTTGACTGTTGCAATGAGCCTGGTGCCGTTGATGGGTTTATGTAAATAATCATCGGCACCAAAACGTATGGCCGAAATAGTGTATTGTGTATCGCGGTGGGCGGTCATCATAATACAGGCACATTCAGGGAGTGACTGCTTGATATGATTAAGCAGGTCAAGTCCGTTGTCACTGCCGAGCTTAATATCAATTAAAACAATATCGGGCGCCTGTATCTTGAGAATGGTATATGCCTGGGTCGCATTGTTGGCAAGAGTGATATTATAATTGCTGTTTTCAGTAAGCAATAAATCTCGAAGCGCAGATTGAATCTCAGGGTCATCATCGATAATGAGGATATGTCCTGGTGTTTCTGTAGTGGTGCAAATAGTAGGGGTCAATGAAGTCTGTTGCATAATGATTTACATGTGCATGTCGGGTTCAAAAAGCGTGAAGGTATTACCGCCATTATTCTTTGAGTAGTACATGGCTGTATCTGCGTTAGTAAGAAGTTCATCCTGAGAATTTGCATGTTCTGGGTAAAATGCAATGCCTATACTGGCGGAAATCTTTGTGTTCTCAGTGTATGTCAGGTTGTGAATATCAGTAAGGATCCTCTTTGCTATAGAGTACGAAGTATCCTTGTTCGTAACCGAATTGAATATGAGTATGAATTCGTCACCACCTATACGTGCTGCCATATCATCGTTCCTGCTACAGCGGTTAAGGAGGTCTGCAATTTTAATTAGTAAATTGTCTCCCTCCTTATGACCCAGTGTGTCATTAATCGGCTTGAAGTTGTCGATATCAATAAACATTATACAAAATGAATGATGGTGTCGATTTGCCGATGATATTGAACTGGATAAATGATCATTAAACGATGCTCTATTATGTAAGTTTGTAAGATAATCACGTTGGGCGCTGGTAATGAGTCGATTCTCTGTTTCTATATGGCCAGTTATATCATGTGCCTCGATCAGGATATATTCAATGCCCTGGTCTATGTCACAAATAGGAGAGACATTGAAGTCAAACCATATAGTCCTGTTATTTTCGACATCTAATGAAATTTCAAATTTATCACATACACCATTCCTGGCGGCTACGATAGCTGTTAGCAGTCGGTTACGATTAATTCGCCTGTCTGAAAATGACCGGCTGTTTATCAGGTTGGTGCCTTTCAGGTTAGAGCCCTGTGCGAGGAATAAACGAATAGCCTGGGAGGATGCTTCGACAATGAGTCCTTTCTGGTCTAGCAGTATAAATATACCAGTTGACTGTTTTATGATTATTTCCTGCTGGCTGGGTTTGTCATTATTGCAGGTTATTTTTTTTGAAAGGGCATGTATTTTTGTAATGAGCTCATAAGTGTTTATAGGTTTAAGCAGATAGTCTTCTACGCCCGATCTGAGTGCGGAGATAGTGTATTCAATCTCACGATGAGCTGTCATAATGATGCAGGATATATCTGGATTGACCTGTTTGATCTTCTTGCTGATATCAATGCCATTGTCATTTCCTAGCTTGATGTCGATTAATAGAATATTAGGTTTGAATGTGTTCGTTAATAAAATAGCAGAGTTGCCATTAGTCGTTGTTTCAATATCTATATCACAAACAATTGAAATGGCGTCATTTAGTGCGCTAAGGATATCGCTGTCATCATCAACGATAAGTAGACGGCAGCGTTTATTTTTATCATGTCTTTGTAGGGGGGCGGCATTCACGTTACGCGTACCTGTTTAGTGGGCAGGCTATCTTTAATGGTTTCGAGCAATACTAGAGGATCAAAAGGTTTGAATAAACAGCCTGTCTTATTTATGTTGCGTAAGCTGTTATCGTTATCCATTGACTCATCGTGGTCCCCCATGGTGATTAATAAGGGCGGGCGAGCGTTGAGTTCTTTAAGTTGTGCATAAGCATTGAGTGTTGTAGTCAGGGGTTTTCTGGTGTTGGTGATTATCGCCCCGTAATTTTTCTGAGAATACATTGACAGGTCTGAACTATCCGGGATGATAGTGGTATTAATATTGGATTCGTTCAGGAGTTGAGATATTTTAGTATTATCAGTTGTTGGTGTTTCAGGAAGGAGAATGATATTGTTGTGCTTAGCTGTGTTTATGCACTCGGCCAGTTTTTTAATGTTTAGCGGTTCATGGATAACTGATGACTGGCAGTCTTTTAGTGAGGCTGTAATAACCTGTTCTATGCGGTAGCCGGTAATAATAATTACACGGGACTCGGGATTGTACTGGTCGAATAAATGTAATATTTCGACGCCATTCATGTCCGGTAGTTTAACGTCGACAAAAACAAGGCTGTAGTTCTTTTCCCTGAATAGCTGGATTCCTTCCTGACCATTAGAAGCGACATCAACATAATAGCCTTCGCTTTCAAGTATTAGCCGCAGGCCATTTGTAAGGTCATGGTTGTCATCGATTAATAAAATATTATACATGGTCATCAGTGTGTCTTTTGGTTATAGATGTGGTGTAAATAGTATTATCCTGATCATTGGCGTTCAGTATGTGATGCAGTATTGATATCATGATCAGGCTGCTTCATTTTCTTTCGGCAGCCACAAGGTTACTGTTGTACCTTTGCCTTCAATAGAGCTAATATCTATGCCGCCATTATGTTGCTTCATGATCTGTTTAACGGTGGGCATGCCGAGTCCAACGCCAAATCCCTTGGTGCTGAATAAAGGTTCAAATATTCGTTTTAGTGTGTCTTCAGATATGCCTGACCCATTATCGTTTATTTCCAGAATGATTCGATCATGTGATTGTTTTGTTGATAACTTGATTTTGCCGTCTGTTTTAGAAATAGAGTTATTGTCCTGTATGGCGTGTGCGGCATTATCTATTATGTTAATAATGGCTCTTCGTAGTCTGTCTTTGTCGAAATAGACCTGGTTATTATCCGGGTCAAGTTCGTATTCAATAGAGATAGCTGGGGTTATAGATAGTTCGTTGATCAGCTCGGTTAGCCATTCATTAATATTCATGTATGAAGGTTGTATTTCTACGATTCTCGTGAAATCAAGTAGTTCATCTATAATATGGTCGCATCGCAATGTGTTTCTCTCTATTCTATCTATCGCGTCGTGTACAATCCTGTCATCGCTGTTAATTTTCTTTTTCAGTATATATATTGATGGTTGTATTGCGCCAAGAGGGTTGCGTAGCTCGTGAGAAACAGTGGCCGTAAGTTGGCCAAGTGTCGCTAGTCTTTCCTGGCGCACAAGCTCATGCTGCGCATCTTGTAGTTCCCTTGTTCTGTCAGCAACAAGGGACTCAAGATTTTCCCTGTATATCTTCAGTTCATGGTCCGTTTGTTTTCGTTCTGTGATGTCTTTAAAAAACGAAATGAGCGATATCTCACCGTCGAGTTCAGCCAGCGATGATGTGACTTCCATGTCTTTTATCGAATTATCTTTGCATCGATGACGTGTTTCGTATTTTATGAAGCCATCCCTGGCCAGTTTTGTTATATGGTCAGCAGTATCTTCTGCTGATTGGGAGAAATCAATTTTACTTGTGTTCATGCCGATTATTTCGTCATAGTCGTAACCCGACATGGATAAATATGATTCATTGCAGTTTTTAATTACACTGTCAGTGTTGACAATCCAGTATCCATCCTGGGTTGTCTTTAATAATATTTCATTGCGTTTTATTTCCTGTCTGAGCGATTCAGCCGCCTTTTTAAGATTGGTAATGTCATGTACTGTGCCAATCATCCTGACCGGGATATCGTCACTATTGTAGTAGACCTTTCCCTGCTCATGGACAATGCGTATTTCGTTATTGGGTCTTACTACACGATGCTCTATGTTATAAATTTCGTCCCCTGAAACTGCTGAATTTACAGCATCAATAACATCCTGCCTGTCATCGGGATGAATGGAATCGAGGAATGCATCATAAGTGGCACCAAACTCCTGCGGCTGTAAGCCAAATATCCTGTAAATTTCATCGGTCCATACAAGCTCTCCAGTAAGGATGTCCCAGTCCCAGTGACCTATGTTTGCAATGGCCTGTGCCTTTGCTGATGTCTCTTCGCTCCTGATTAGCGCGTATTCTGCATCTTTACGTTCGGTTATGTCATCGGCGACAAGTAGAATATGTGTCATTTTATTAAGTTTAAATGGTACGATATAGAACTTGTAGAATACCGTTTTACCAAAAGTCGATTCTAGCAATGTCTCCAGCTTGCTTTTTTTCCCTGTTTTTCTTGCTGTTTCTACTGCCTCATAGAGGCCGCTTTTTTTCCATGATTCTATCTGGTGATAGTTTTGTTTAAGTAATTGATCCCTGTTGGTGCCTACCATCTCAGCAATAGCATCATTGGCTTCAATACATTGGCCTTCCCTGTTATAAATGGCCATGCCAATTGGGTTTTCACTGATGATTTTCCTGTTTACTTCAGATGCATTACGTAGTGATTCTTCTATCTGGATGCGGTAGCTTATGTTCTCAACACTTGACCAGATATAGTCCTCATCTTTTATTTTTATTTTTTGACCATTCAGGCTTACCGGTACCCTGCGTCCGTCTTTATGTATGTATTCTTTTTCATAGGGTCCATAATGGCCTATGGCGTTCAGCTTTCTTAATTGCCATTCTTCATCTTTCAGGTATTCCTCAGGTGTTATGTCCCAATAGCTCAGGCCCTTTGCTTCATTTATAGTGCGTCCAATAATATCTGCATAAGCCGAGTTTATATCAATGAGTTTTCCGCTCATGCTACACAGGGCAAGGCCTATTGGTGAGTTATCAAATAGTATCCGGTTGTAGGCCCTGCTTTCACTAAGTTGACGCACTGACTTACGACTTAAAGTGACAAACAGGTAGGAGCCAGTGACTATCAGGCATAGTGCAAACAGCAGGCTTGTTACCCCTGCTCTTATAAATGGTGCGCGTATTTCATTGATGTTTATTTGTGATGTTATGCCATAATTTAATTCGCCTATATGATCATAGGCAGAAAGTACGGTGTTGCCGGCACGGTCTGTCGTTATCATTGTGCCTGATTTTCCAGCCAGGGCCATTTCCATGGCTTTGTCAAAATTACGTGCGGTATTTATTCTATCAAGGTTGTTATTCTTATAAGCGTCGGATGTCGTAACATATATAATGTTATCGCCATCCAGTTTTGCCAGTTCTAGCTGTGCTGTTTTTCCAAGGCTCTTATAATTCGACTGGGCCTCGCGTATCTGGCTTAATGTTGCCGCTTCGGCTTCATTGCCATGGTCAGACACTGTATGTAGCTTGTCGAAGCGCGCAACAGCCGAAATTAATTTAGCCTGGCTATGGCTTGTTTCTATCAGTCGTTCGCGTTGTTGTTCAAATGCTGTTTCATAAAGCAGGAATATAGCAAGGCCATTCACACTGATTACAATCGTGATCAAGATAAAAACCAGTGTAAGTGATATGTTATTTCTCATAATATATATCTATATAACAGTCATTGTTATGAAAGATGGGTAAAGGCTATGCTGTTGTTAAATGTTTACTGCTATGCAGCTTACCGGTGTTTTTGTTTACTTTTTTGCGTATAAGTGACGCTAAAGTATTAAATTCAAATGGTTTGTATATGACCCTGGTGTTTTCGGGCAAGCTGCCTTGTTGCTTTACTTGCTCCTGGCTCAATCCGGTAACGACGATGACATCAGTGTTATCAAGCTTTTTATTCTTTTGTAATGCGTTAAGCATCTGGAATCCATCCATCTGCGGCATATTCAGGTCGGTAATTATAATGTCAGGTTGTGTATGGCTTATT
>JAOUMO010000060.1 GCA_029881425.1 Gammaproteobacteria bacterium | reverse complement strand
CACCGCCACCACCAGCGTCATCAGCAACATAAATAGAAGCCGTATACGATCAACCGCCACGCCTTCGCTTCTTGCCAGCTCCTCGTGGATGGCAATGGCCAGGAAGTCACGCCACAGGTATAACAGGCAAATGGCAACCAGCATTACCCCCGCAAGCATCCACACAAGATCAGTAGTATTTACTGCAAGAATATCACCAAATAGATACGCCATTAAATCTACACGGGCACCCTGCTTTTGCATATAGGCCAGCAGGATCAGGCCCAGGGCGAGAGAGCCATGGGAAAATATACCGAGTAAGGTATCGAGGGAGAGCTCCGGTTTTCTTTGAAATACGATCAGCAATGTACTCATCAGGAAGCCAATCAGGAATACGCCCAGCATGGGCTCAAGGTCGGTGATGAGTGCTAGTGCTGTGCCCAGCAGGGCGGAGTGAGCCAGTGTATCCCCAAAATAGGCCATGCGTCGCCATACCACGACACAGCCTATCGGTGCAGCCACGGCCACCACCAGGATACCGGCAATCAGCGCACGTAATATAAAATCATCCATGGTGATCGTGCCCGTCACACTGTATGACATCACCATGGATATCATGACTGTGATCGTGTTTATGTGTGTAGACAGCCAGGCCATCGATGGAGGAGCCAAATAACTTGAGGTATTCCGGGTGCTGGCTGACATCCTCCGGGTGCCCGGTACAACAGATGTGGGTATTCAGGCACATCACATAATCCGTGGCCGCCATCACCAGGTGGAGGTCGTGGGATACCATCAACACCGCACAACCGTATTCATCCCGAATTTCTGTGATGAGCTGGTAGAGTTGTTGCTGGCCATTAATATCCACACCCTGCGCCGGCTCATCCAGCACCAGCAGATCCGGTTTTCGCAATAAGCAACGGGCCAGCAGGATACGCTGGAACTCCCCACCGGATACATTCTGTATTGCCGTATGTAACAGGCTGGTGGCACCCACACGATCCAGTGCCTGCTGGATTGCCGCATCCGAGACCTTACAGGCCAGTTGCAAAAAACGCTTTACGCTAAGCGGCAGCACATCATCTATCTGTATTTTCTGGGGCATGTAGGCGATGCGTAAACCGGCTTTATGGACCAGGCTACCGGTATCCTGTCGCAGCAGCCCAAGCAGGACACGCACAAAGGATGTCTTACCCGAGCCATTGGGGCCTATCAGGGTGATAATTTCTCCGGGACGAATACTTAAATCAATAGTATCCAGTACCAGCCTGTCGCCCACGCTGAGACAGATCTTATCTGCCTTGATCAAAAAACCCTGAGCATCCTGATTCATGCTATTTTCTGCGCTAGCCTCAATTAAACTGTAAAAACCTTGAATAAGGCCTTAAAATCCGCGTAACAATACCATAGTCCAATCAACTACGCAGACATATCACCTTGAAAAAGCTACAGCAGTATATACTTTATATACCCATCATTTGCTTATGCGCGATTGCCTCCAGCGAGGCACAAACAAATAGCATACTGGTGAGCATCAAACCCCTGCATTCACTGGTCAGCGGACTTACCCAGGGCATAACAGAACCCGATTTATTACTGAATGGCAGCCAGTCACCCCATGATTATCATATGCGCCCCTCGGAACGCCGACTGATTCAACGGGCCGATACAATTATTATTGCCAGCCCGCAGATTGAAAGCTTTGTTGCCCAGCTGCAAACCGAGCTTAAAGACAAACGCTTTATTGCACTATCGGAGATTCCGGGCATCAAAACACTGCCCGCACGCAGCACCGATAATGACGGACACAATCACCATCACGACATCGACGGCCATCTCTGGCTATCCATCGATAATGCCATTACTTTCCTGCGCCACCTAAGTATAGTCCTGGCTGGAGATGACCCGACAAATCGTGATCGCTATTTTCAAAATCGAGACCACCTGATTAAAAAACTGCAGGCACTAAAACAACAATTAGGCGACCAGCTCAGTCCGCTCAGCAATAAACCCTTTATTACCTTTCATGATGCCTTCCAGTATTTTGAAAATGAATTTAACCTGCATAACGGTCGATTTGTAACCATCAATCCAGAACATAAACCCGGCATCAAACAAATACGGCACTTAAAACAGCAAATTCAACAGCAGCAGATCCAGTGTATTTTTTATGAACCACCGCAGATACCCAAAATTATCAACATTCTCAATGAAAATAAACAGATGCAGGTATGGCCTCTTGAGCCACTGGGCAACTTTTTAAATCCGGGAGCTGAGCTATACTTTCAACTATTAAGTAATACGGCACAGCAACTATATAACTGTTTAAACGAACCAGGACACTAAAAGCAAGATCATGGTAGAAAGAGAAAAAAGACAAAAAGCTGGAGGCTCCTACCTTCAACTAAGCAAACACGACGTTAAAAACAATAAAACAAAATATCCCATTGAGAATATCAGCCGGGGCGGCTTACGTTTTTTCAGCACAGATGAATTTGAAATTGATGACCGTTATGAATTAAACATCTACCTGGAAAATGGAAACACCCATTCTGCGATGGGACGCATATGCTATTGCGAAAATAATACTTCAGATAAGGAAGGGCATTACTACGGCATCAGTTTCCTGAATAATTACCTGGAGGCGAGTGCCTGAGAGGAGATTAAGGTAGGGGAGAAACTCCCCATACCACCAATCACCATTGGTATCACTGCCTTTGTGAACAGCTACATTCATGTGCCTGTTCGTAATAAAAAGAGCGGCGCTATTCCATGCACCGTCCTTGCGTGTGGAGATGACACGCAGATTATACCGTGCCGATAGGCACACATTTTAAAATTCAAAACCAGAAACTTTCAGTTCCTGATGGGTATAAAAAGAGCGGTGCTATTCCATGCACCTTAGCATCAGCGTGGTTGCTATATAGAAAATCGTTAAATCCGGTTAGAGCTCTGTAAACTTTCAGTACTTATTTGCAGTAGACATGCCAGTTTCACTAATCACAAAATAATCAATAAGTTATCAAGACCAGACTGGACCTTCTGCACCGTTTCAATTGCATAGTGCATTACGACAACGATGATTGCATTGCAATATGCAATTTTCTGACTGAATCACGAGCACAAAAAAGCCCGGTCAATAGACCGGGCTTCGTTTTACCTGAGTAGCAATAACTGCCGAGCTTACATCATACCGCCCATGCCACCCATGCCACCCATGCCGCCCATATCAGCAGCACCCGCTTCATCCTTGGGCAGTTCAGCAACCATACACTCGGTAGTGATCAACAGGCCCGCAACAGACGCTGCATTCTGTAATGCAGAACGCGTCACCTTGGTAGGGTCCAGTATACCCATGGCAATCATGTCACCGAACTCTTCGGTACCGGCGTTATAACCGAAATTACCCTTGCCTTCGGCAACCTTGTTGAGGATAACAGAGGCTTCTTCACCGGCATTGGTAACGATCTGACGTAGTGGCTCTTCCATGGCGCGTTTCGCAATAGCGATACCCACGTCCTGGTCATGATTATCACCTTTCAGGCCAGCAATCGCTGCACAGGCACGGATCAGCGCAACACCACCGCCGGGTACTACACCTTCTTCAACCGCTGCACGAGTCGCATGCAATGCATCGTCAACACGATCTTTCTTCTCTTTCATTTCAACTTCGGTTGCAGCACCGACTTTGATCACGGCAACACCGCCAGCCAGCTTGGCTACACGTTCCTGCAGTTTTTCCTTATCATAATCGGAGGTTGCTTCTTCGATCTGTGCACGAATCTGGGCAACACGGTCCTCAATATCGCCAGGCTTACCCGCACCGTCGATAATCGTGGTATTTTCTTTGGTAATCGATACCTTCTTCGCACTACCCAGGTCATCCAGGGTGGCTTTTTCCAGCGACAGGCCCACTTCTTCAGAGATCACCAGGCCACCGGTCAGGATAGCAAGATCCTGCAGCATGGCTTTACGACGATCACCAAAACCCGGTGCCTTAACCGCAGCAACCTTAACGATGCCACGCATGGTGTTGATAACCAGTGTGGCGAGCGCCTCACCTTCAACATCCTCGGCAATAATCAGCAGGGGTTTGCCTGATTTGGCAACGCCTTCAAGGATGGGCAGCAGATCACGGATGTTTGAGATTTTCTTATCAAACAACAGGATATAGGGGTCTTCCAGCTCGGCACTCATGCTTTGCTGGTTGTTGACAAAGTAGGGTGACAGGTAACCACGGTCAAACTGCATACCTTCTACGATATCCAGTTCATTTTCCAGGGATGTGCCTTCCTCAACAGTAATTACACCTTCTGTCGTTACCTTATCCATCGCCTCGGCAATAATCTTACCAATGTCATTGTCTGAGTTGGCAGAGATAGTACCGACCTGGGCAATGGCACTGTTATCGGCACAGGGGGTAGAGATCTTTTTCAGTTCGGCAACCGCAGCAATAACCGCCTTGTCGATACCACGTTTCAGGTCCATCGGGTTCATGCCCGCAGATACGGACTTCATACCTTCACGGACAATGGCCTGGGCCAGTACAGTCGCTGTCGTTGTACCGTCACCGGCAACATCAGATGTCTGTGAAGATACTTCCTTCACCATCTGTGCACCCATATTTTCGAACTTGTCGTCCAGTTCAATTTCACGGGCAACCGAGACACCATCTTTAGTGACAGTGGGTGAACCAAAAGACTTTTCCAGAACGACATTACGGCCCTTGGGACCCAGGGTTACTTTAACCGCATTCGCCAGAATATTTACACCATTAACCATGCGGGCGCGGGCATCATCACCAAAACGTACTTCTTTTGCAGACATTATTAATATCTCCTTTAAATTCTATGAATTAGGCTTCAATGACGCCGAGTACGTCGTCTTCGCGCATAATTAAAACTTCTTCACCGTCAACCTTCTGGGCTGTACCGGCATATTGACCAAACAGGACCGTGTCACCCACTTTTACATCCAGTGGACGCACTTCACCTTTATCATTGACCTTGCCATTACCCACGGCAAGGACCTTGCCCTGTGATGGTTTTTCTGTGGCTGAATCAGGAATAACAATACCACCAGCACTGGTGCGTTCTTCTTCCAGACGTTTTACGACCAGGCGGTCATGTAACGGACGAATTTGCATCTGTTTTAATCCTCTAGGCTAAATTAGCACTCACATGATGAGAGTGCTAATGATAATCATGTACCCGCCTGAGTCAAGCAACCCGGTGATTTTCAGTCCTCGCGGCGAAATTCACCTTCAATTGTCTTTGACTCGGGAGGGTAAGTATTTTCTTTGTGAACGCTATATGTGGACTGAATTGTAGAATTCAAGAGCAGGTAACGAATTATTCCACGACGGGTCTGGGGTAATAGGCAAATAAAGCCCAGCGTGTCAGTAAAAAAGCCGGGGGTGATCAGTAAAGCCCCGCCCACGGCCAGAAAGATACCCTCGAACATTTCCATCGCGGGGATCTGCCCCTGCTGCATCAGCTGTGTCGCCCGCATCAGGGTACTCAGGCCCTGGTGGCGCAGCAGGTTAACGCCGATAACGGCCGTCAGCACCACCAGGAATATGGTCCAGCCGGCACCGATCTGCGAGCCGACCTGGATCAGCACATAGACCTCGACCAGGGGAATAAGGAAAAATAAAACGGGCCAGAATCGCAACATGAATCACTATCTCGATGTATGTAAAGAAATACCCCGCCTGTTACCAGGCAACGGCTTTCGTCGTTAATAAAGCATAATGGTACTTGCCATGACACCACTAAAAGCATTATGTTCCCCTTCATGACAAGAGGATCGGCCAAGAACTTATCCCATCATACCGGTTCTAATACAGCAACTGGCACTAAACCTGAGTCCACGCGAGACCTGAATAATGATCAAATTCTTCCCCGGCATCCGGGTTAACACACTGAGTAGCCTGCTCTTTATATCCCTGCTCATGCTGGTACAGACAGCACAGGCAACCAATCCCTTCCAGTCGATGGGTGGTGGCGGTGGTGCCGATGAAATCCTTGATGTGGACCAGGCCTTTATGCTGGATACCCGGGCCGAAAATGGCCGGGTCGTTGCCCGTTGGGAAATAGCCGATGGCCATTATCTCTATCGTGACAAGATCCAGATCATGGCCGAAGATAGCGCATCGGTGACATCAGGACAAATCCAGCTGGACCCGGGCGAACTCAAACACGATGAATATTTCGGCGATATCTATGTCTACCATCACCAGGCAAAGGCGATACTGCCGATAACCGGCATTAAAGATGGGGCCGAAGCGGTCAATTTCAAGGTAAAGTACCAGGGCTGTTCTGAAATATCCGGCATCTGCTACCCGCCCACCACCAAAACCATAAGCCTGAAACTCAGCCCCATTAGCGCGGCCGAGGCCGCAACGATATCATCGGCTGATTACCCGATGGTTTCGGAACAGGACCAGATCGCTGCGGCACTGGGTTCTGACAATATCATTATTACCATGCTGGTGTTCTTTGGCTTTGGTCTGCTACTGGCCTTTACCCCCTGCGTGTTCCCGATGATCCCCATTTTATCCAGCATCATCATTGGCCAGGGCAAGACCATCAGTACCCACCGGGCATTTGTTCTATCTCTCACCTATGTGCTGGCCATGGCCGCCACCTATACCGTCGTCGGCATCATTGCCGGCCTGTTTGGTGAAAACCTGCAGGCGGCCTTCTAGAACCCCTGGATTCTATCCAGCTTTGCCGCGGTATTTGTCGCACTCTCTTTCTCCATGTTTGGTTTTTATGACCTGCAAATGCCCGGTTTCATCCAGGGCCACCTGACGCATGTCAGCAACAAACAACAGGGGGGCACCCTCATCGGTGTCACCGTTATGGGCTTTTTATCGGCACTGATTGTCGGCCCCTGCGTTGCCGCGCCTCTTGCCGGTGCACTGATCTATATTGGCCAGACAGGCAATGCCATGCTTGGTGGCGCCGCCCTGTTTGCACTAAGTATGGGTATGGGCGCGCCGCTGATCGCGATTGGCACCTCAGCCGGCAAATTACTCCCCAGGGCCGGTGCCTGGATGGATACCATCAAGGCCGTATTCGGCGTGATGTTACTGGCCGTCGCCATCTGGATGCTGGAACGTATCATCCCGGTGAGCGCAACCCTGGTTCTCTGGGCCATACTGTTTATCGTCTCCTCTATTTATATGGGCGCCCTCGAGGCACTCAAGGCCGGTTGCTCCGGCTGGATAAAACTATGGAAGGGACTGGGTATTATCCTGTTTATCTATGGCGTACTGCTGCTCATCGGCACCGCTGCCGGTGGCAAGAGTATGCTGCAACCGCTAAAGGGCATCACCGGCACAGCTAGCACCGTGGGCCAGGCGACACACCTTGAATTTAAAACCATCAAGGGCATGGACGGCCTGAATCGCGCCCTCGAAGAAGCCAAGGCGCAGAACAGGACCGTAATGCTGGATTTCTATGCCGACTGGTGTATTTCCTGCAAGGAAATGGAAAACCTGACCTTTACCAAACCGGATGTGCAGGCCGCCCTGAAAGATACGATATTACTGCAGGCCGATGTCACCGCTAACGATGAACAGGACAAGGCACTCTACAGGGAGTTTGGCATTATCGGACCACCGGCTATCATATTCTATGATGCCCAGGGCAATGAATTACGTAACTACAGGGTTGTTGGCTATATGCCCGCAACAAAATTCAGCGCCCATGTAAAACGCGCTTTTCAATAAACCTCATCTAAGCCTTCATTTATGAAAAACAGCATCATCTTTATTATTGTTTTAATTCTCGCTGGCTCTGCCGGCTTTACCGCCCAACGCCTGATGATGAATTCTGATCGTCAAAACTTACCCATCCAGTTACCCGAAGAAACGGCCAGTGTGATTGGCCAACGTCGACCTGATTTTGAACTGAACGATATTGAAGGTAATCCGCGCAATATTAATGAATGGAACAACAAAGTTATCCTGGTTAACTTCTGGGCCACCTGGTGTCCACCCTGTAAAAAAGAAATACCTGCCTTCATGGAACTACAGGAACAATATGCGGACCAGGGCTTCCAGATCATAGGCATAGCGATTGATAACCTGGATGATGTCAAAGACTATGTCGACACCATGGGCATCAACTATCCCGTCATGGCGGCAGAACTCACGGCAATGGAAATAGCCCGACTCTACGGCAACCGTATCAATGCCCTGCCATTCAGTGCCTTTGTTGACCGGAACGGCATTATCACCCATATAAAACCCGGTGAACTATCAAAAGAAGCGACTGAAAAGCTGATCCAGTCCCTGTTATAAAGCATCGGTTTTACCTGGACGCTATGTTTACGCTGTGATTTGATTCAAAGATCCCCAATAAACTAACGTGAAATTCACTAATTTTGCACTGAATTCCGTCAAACAGGTAGACATCCGCCTGCCATCGGTGCAAAATCACATTTATTCTATCTTGCAGCAAAAATAATACGCATCATGGCTCAAATTCTTGTCTTGAATGGTCCCAACCTGAACCTGCTAGGGTCACGTGAACCGGAGCATTACGGCAGTCAAACCCTCTCAGATATCATCGCTGAGATGGAAAAACTGGCCCTGGAAATGGACCAGCGCATTGATCACCTGCAATCCAATAGTGAACATGAACTGGTTGAACGCATACATCTTGCGCAACAGGATGGTACGGCCTTCATCATTATTAATCCCGCAGCTTTCACCCACACCAGCGTCGCCATCCGTGATGCATTAAGTGGCGTAAAAATACCTTTTATCGAGCTGCACCTGTCTAATGTGCATGCCCGTGAAGAATTCCGAAAGCATTCATATTTTTCTGATATTGCCCTTGGTGTGATATCAGGACTGGGCGCCACAGGCTATGAACTGGCCCTGCGCGCTGCAATACATCATCTGACTAACAGTTAACGAGTAAGGTCTGAATCCGCATGGATATACGAAAAATTAAAAAACTGATTGAACTACTGGACGAATCCGGTGTAGCCGAAATCGAAATCAAAGAGGGCGAGGAATCGGTACGTATTTCCCGCCAGATGCCCGCCGCAGCCATGCCCAGCCAGGCCATGTATCAACCCATGATGCAGGCAGCAGCACCCGCCGCTACGCCAGCACCGGCACCAGCGCCTGCAGCAACCGAGGCACCGGTCGAGGAAGAAATCTCCGGCCACAAAATTCTCTCGCCCATGGTGGGCACCTTCTATCGTTCACCATCACCCGGTGCGCCATTATTTACAGATATAGGCAAAACCGTAAAGGAAGGCGAGACCTTGTGCATCATCGAGGCCATGAAAATACTGAACCAGATCGAGGCAGACAAATCGGGAACGGTTAAGGCCATCCTGGTTGAAAATGGTCAGCCCGTTGAATTTGGCCAACCCATGTTTGTGATTGAATAAACCAAAACAGAATTTAAAAGACCACTATGTTAGATAAAGTCGTTATTGCCAACCGGGGCGAAATCGCCCTGCGTATATTACGTGCCTGCCGTGAGCTGGGCATCAAGACCGTAGCCATACACTCGGAAGCCGACCGCGACCTGAAGCATGTACGCCTTGCTGATGAATCGGTATGCATTGGCCCTGCGCCATCAACCCAAAGCTACCTGAATGTACCCGCGATTATCAGTGCCGCAGAAGTAACCGATGCCATGGGGATTCATCCCGGCTACGGTTTCCTCTCGGAAAATGCCGATTTTGCTGAGCGCGTTGAAGACAGCGGCTTTGTATTTATTGGGCCTAAATCGGAATCGATCCGTATCATGGGCGATAAGGTGGCCGCCATCAACGCCATGCAAAAAGCCGGCGTCCCCTGTGTGCCGGGCTCCGATGGCGCACTCGGCGATGATGCGGACACCAATCTGCGTATTGCCCATGAGATTGGTTACCCTATTATTATCAAGGCCGCTGGCGGTGGTGGTGGTCGCGGTATGCGCGTGGTGCATTCCGAGGCTGCATTACTCAGCTCTATCTCACTGACCAAGACTGAAGCCGGTTCCGCCTTCGGCAACGATACCGTCTACATGGAAAAATACCTGGAGCATCCACGCCACGTTGAGATCCAGGTCTTATCGGATGGCCAGGGCAACGCCATCCACCTCGGTGAGCGTGACTGCTCGATGCAGCGCCGTAACCAGAAGGTCGTCGAGGAAGCACCGGCTCCGGGCATCACCGAAGAGCAACGCAATAGAATAGGCGCCGTCTGTGTCAATGCCTGTAACCAGATTAACTACCGCGGTGCCGGCACCTTTGAATTCCTCTATGAAAATGGCGAATTCTACTTCATCGAGATGAACACCCGCGTCCAGGTCGAGCACCCGGTCACGGAAATGGTAACCGGTGTCGACATTGTTAAAGAGCAACTCTACATTGCCTCCGGTGAACCACTGCGCCTCAAGCAGGAAGATATCGTGCTCAGGGGCCATGCGATTGAATGCCGCATCAATGCCGAAGACTCAAAAACCTTCATGCCATCACCGGGGAAAATTACCCGCTACCATCCACCGGGCGGACCGGGTGTACGTGTCGAATCACATATATACAGTGATTATGTCGTGCCCCCCCATTATGACTCCATGATCGGCAAACTGATTACCCATGGTGATACGCGTGATACTGCCATTGCCCGTATGCGTGGCGCCCTGTCTGAAATGGTTATCGAAGGCATCAACTGCAACATCGCCCTGCAGATGGATATCATGAAGGATGCAGCCTTCCAGGCTGGCGGTGCCGATATCCATTACCTCGAGAAGAAACTTGGCCTGTCCTAATTCCCTGTCATGGGGAACACAGGGGCACCTGCACCTGCACCTGTCCCTGCAACCCCGCGATCTAAAGTAATGCCCTGGATTCAGGTTATACTGGAAACCGACCAGTCAGTGTACGAGCAGGCCGAACAGGCCCTGCTCGATACCGGCGCACTCTCGGTCACCTTCAAAGATGCCGAAGACAACCCGGTACTGGAGCCCGCACCCGGCGAGACCCCCTTATGGGACACACTCGTTCTTACCGGTCTCTACGAAGCCGACATTGACACCGGTGCGCTCAGGCAACAACTACAGCAGCAGCTCGGGAATCACCCCGTCAAGATAGAAGCCCTTGAAGACAGGGACTGGGTGCGCGCCTGGATGGACAGCTACAAGCCCATGCAATTTGGCCAGCGGCTCTGGGTCTGTCCCAGGCATTTGAGCCCACCTGAACCGGATGCGGTCAACCTGATGCTGGACCCGGGCCTCGCCTTCGGCACCGGCACCCATCCCACCACGGCCCTGTGCCTGCAGTGGCTGGACCAAAATAATATAGATGACAGGCAGGTGCTGGATTATGGCTGTGGCTCAGGGGTACTGGCCATTGCCGCCCTGTTACTGGGGGCAAACCACTGTGATGCGGTAGATATCGACCCGCAGGCGCTGGAGGCAACCCAAAATAATGCTAAAGACAACCAGGTCCTCAACAGGCTGGATATCATGCTGCCGGAAAAATTAAGCACACAACAATATGATATCGTACTGGCCAATATCCTTGCCGGTCCCCTGGTGGAACTGGCACCGGTACTTGCAGGCTTCACCCGGCACGGTGGACAGATTGCACTCTCGGGTATTTTAAACACCCAGTCCGATGAAATCATCGCAACCTATTCAAAATGGTTTAAACTCGATGATAAGGTTGTTTCGGAAGACTGGGTCAGGATTACCGGTGTCAAAATTTAATTCACTGAATTAATTATCATTATGCAAACTGAATGCCCCCATTGTCATACTGTTTTCAGGGTTAGTGAAGAACAACTGGAAAGGGCCGATGCCCAGCTACGTTGCGGTCACTGTCTGGCTATCTTTACCGCCGAAAGCCCCTATCAGAATCCATCGCGCCCTGAACTATCAAGCAATAATACCGTTGATGATAACGAAGAATTATTAACAAACGATCATCAACCGCTACCCGATGTAATCCCCCCGGAACTACGCGCAGAGACACGGTCCAACCGTCATCACTACAGTATCACCGGCACCCTGTT
>JAOUMO010000047.1 GCA_029881425.1 Gammaproteobacteria bacterium | reverse complement strand
CTTATTATGATCGATTAAAATTATTACAACATGCGGAGCTGCGACCAGCCCTTGACATATTATGCCAGTACACTGGCTGCCAACTACCCGAGCCCCGTGACCCTTCACGTATAAAACTAAGCAGCAAAAATATCTACACCCACCCCAATACCGAAAATGCACTGATGGTTAGCGCCATTATCGTCAATGAAGCAGAATATCCACAGGACTTCCCATTGCTCGAATTACGTTTCGAAAATATTCGTGGTGAGGCCATTGCAGGACGCCGATTTAATGCCGAGGAATACCTGGACATTCCACAGCAACAACTTAAAAAAATACAGCCCGGCGAACCGGTATCACTGAATATAGAAATTATTGATCCGGGCAAGGATGTAATGACCTATGAATTCAATTTCCTCTAAATAACCACTTAATTTATAGTGTTTTTTAGGCCTTTGCGTAAAATAAAAAATAATGATTTTTTCGCCAGCCATACAGTAAAATTACACAGTTAGTCTATTATCATTATATGATTTACACATACCAGGATAGCATCAAGCACAGGGTTTCGTTAATCTGACCACCTATTACTGGAGCCATCTCATTCCTACCCCAAACAAACAAAATGCGCTGGATAAACTGGCCCAGCTACAGACAGCCTTTCAGCAGCAATTACCAACAAAAATTGCAGAAATAGAAAGCCTCTGGACGGATGCACAGAATGAAAAAAATTCGACCACCTATTTACAACAACTACACCAGAGGACTCATAGCCTGACAGGATCTGGCGGTACCTTTGGTGCCATGCCTGTCAGTAGTGCCTCACGCCAAGTGGAAATCCAGCTAAAAGCCGCCCTGAATAACCCGAACGGGTTAGACGCTAATTCTACAGCTGCCTTAAATGAATCGATAGAGACATTAAAAACCACAGCTGAAAACTGGACACCTTCAAACCTGCCGCATACAGAAATTACTGATACACAAAATAATAACCATAAAGAAAATTTAATTTATCTTGTCGATGATGACCCGCTAATCACCGAAAAGCTCCATACCGAGCTGGAGCCACATGGTTTCATTGTTAAGACATTTAATAACCTAAAAGATTTTGAAAAACAATACAGCCAGGAGACTCACCCTACAGCGATCATTATGGATATGGTTTTTAGTGAAGGTGACACAGCGGGTGCCGATGTCATTTCTCGCATGAAATCAACCAGCAACAATTGTCCGCCCATCATTTTTATTTCCACGCAATACGACATGCAATCGCGACTTGCCGCAGCGCGTGCGGGCGCAAGGCGTTATTTCCCTAAACCACTGGATGTTGAGCAACTGGCACAAACACTCAACGGCCTGACCCAGAAAAGACCATCGGAACCCTATCGTGTACTGATTATTGATGATGAAGAAATGCTACTGGAATATTATGCGACAGTGCTACGTAATGAAGGCGTTACGGTTACCACACTAAGCGATCCACTACAGGCATTAAACAGGATTAATGAAAACCGTCCCGACCTGATTATCCTTGATGTTTACATGCCCGGCTGCAGCGGCCCCGAACTGGCCCAGGTCATTCGCCAGGATGACAAACTGTCACAGACTCCGATCATGTTCCTCTCCACAGAGTCCAACCTTGATCGACAGCTTGCTGCAATGGATCTTGGCGGCGATGATTTCCTTACTAAACCGATTAATGCGGAACACCTGGTTAAAGCTGTACTGGTCAGGGTGAAGCGATCCCGCTGGGTCAATCGACTAAACTATGAATTAAAAGACGCACTACGAGAAAGCAGTTACCGCCAGATGGCCCTGGACCAGCATGCCATTGTCAGCATGGCAGATATCAAGGGCAACATTACATTTGTCAATGACAACTTCTGTAAAATATCCGGCTACACCAGGAGTGAATTGCTAGGACAGAATCACAGGATACTTAAGTCAAATTATCACGATGCAGATTTTTATAAGACACTCTGGCAAACGATTAGCCATGGACGTGTATGGCACAATGTTGTTTGCAATTTCCGTAAAGACAAAACCGAATACTGGGTCGATGCCACCATCGTTCCCTGTCTTGACCACAAGGGCAAGCCCTACCAGTACATATCTGCACGTACGGACATAACGGCACTCAGGGCCAGTGAAAACAGGCTGCAGCGCAGCCAGAGCTTTGCCAATATTGGCACCTGGGACTGGAACATCAATACCGGTGAGCTCTACTGGTCAGAACGTATCGGGATGCTGTTTGGCTACGGCAAAGAAGTACCCGAAACAACCTATGAAAACTTTATCAATGCAGTACACCCCGATGACAGGGATATAGTAACCAATGCAATCAATGACTGTGTAGCCAATAACAGGGAATATGATATAGAACACCGCATTATCACCCAGGACGGCGAGGTACGCTGGTTACATGAGAGCGGTGATGTGATTCGTAACATTCATAATGAAGCACAGCACATGCTCGGGGTAGTACAGGATGTTACCGAAAAACGACAGTCCGAAATAGAATTGCGTCAGGCCAAAGAGGAGGCCGAGACGGCCAACCGCGCCAAATCACAGTTCCTGTCCAGCATGAGCCATGAACTACGGACACCCATGAATGCCATTATCGGCTTTGGCCAGTTATTAAAAATGGCACAGGATCATCCCCTGGATGAAACCCAGGACGATAATGTGAATGAAATTCTCAAAGCCGGCAACCACCTGCTGACGCTGATCAATGAAGTACTGGACCTGGCAAAAATTGAAGCCGGACGCATTGATCTCTCCATAGAATCTGTCATGCTCGGCGATATACTCCTGGAAAGCCTCGCCCTAACCATGCCGCTCGCTGCAAAACGCGGCATTGAAATAATTACCCGTATCGATCAACAGCCTGTCGAGTTAGAGCAGATCACGGATATAAAGCGGGCTGTACGCGGTGACAAGACACGAATCAAGCAGGTTCTGCTCAACCTGCTATCCAATGCTGTTAAATACAATCGTGTCAATGGGACAATAGAAATCGACTGCCAACTGACAGAGGACAATCAGTTACGCATCAGTATAAATGATACTGGCGAAGGTCTCACAGAAAACCAGCAGGCACAGATATTCCAGCCATTTAACCGCCTCGGCGCCGAGGCCAGCGAAACAGAAGGTAGCGGCATTGGCCTGGTTATCACTAAAAATATTATTGAATTAATGGGCGGTAGTATCGGTTTTGAGAGTACACCCGGCAAGGGCAGCAGTTTCTGGATCGAGCTACCCAATGATGAATTGCCGCAGCATGAATTAAGCACCCGGAGTGCACTACTCAACACTGCCCCAAACAATTCAATTAATAATATTACTGACCATGAGCATACCGTGCTCTACATCGAAGACAACCCCGCCAATTTGCGCCTGATTACCCAGCTCCTCGCGAGGCGCCCACATATCCATTTATGGAGTGCCCATGAACCCCTGCTTGGCCTTGCACTGGCAGAAGAACACAAACCCGACCTGATTCTACTGGATATTAACCTGCCTGGCATGGACGGCTATGAAGTCCTTGAGAAATTACGCAGCAGGCCGAAAACTAAAAATATCCAGGTCATCGCCATCAGCGCCAATGCCATGGCATCAGATATCGCCCGGGGCAAGGCTGCAGGCTTTGATGACTACCTGACAAAACCAATAGATGTTGCAAACTTTCTACAGGTGATCGACAACACGCTCAAGATCAATCCATGAACCCTGCAAATAATATATACACAAAAATAAAATCCGGCTTTATAAACATGACCTGTAATAATTTATGTTAGGCGAATCCCAGGGCGCCGACCTGCCTCACTACAATAACATCGTTTATGCCGAACAGGTCAAAATGCTCTATGGGCCCGCTATCCCTGCAGCCCTGGCGACTATAGCAGCTGCACTACTGCTTATTTTTGCCCAGTGGCAGGTTATTGAACCCAACATACTGTTTGGCTGGCTAGCAATGATAACCGTAGTGGCTATTGCACGCACGCTACTCGCTACCTACTATAAACGCTGTTGCCCTACAATCGAAGAAAGCGGCCCATGGGGCACCTGGTTTATTATTGGTGTTTTATTTACGGGCATAAGCTGGGGAAGCGCCAGTATCCTGCTATTTCCGACAGGCAACCCAACACACCAGGCACTACTGGCCTTCGTCCTGTTAGGCATGTGTTCAGGCGCCGTAACCAACCTGTCGGCAGTACGAGCAGCCTATATTGCATTTATTGTTCCAACATTATTACCCATAATGCCACTGCTTTACCTTGAAGATACACGTCTTTCCATGCTGTTAATTTTTATGCTATGCCTCGCCTTTATATTTTTACTACAGGGCACAAATTATATTTATAAAGGCACACAACAAAATATTCGACTGCGTATTGATGCCATTAACAGGGAACAACAGGTCGTCCTGGCAAAGGATGCCGCAGAAAAGGCAAACAATGCCAAAAGCGATTTTCTCTCGCGCATGAGCCATGAACTACGCACACCACTTAATGCCATTCTTGGATTTTCCCAGCTACTACAAACATCTGATACCGAACCGTTAACCAAGACCCAGAATGATAATATTGATGAGATCCTTATCGCCGGGAGACACCTGCTGGACCTGATTAATGAAATACTTGATCTGGCAAAAATAGAATCAGGAAAACTGGATATTTATTGTGAGAATATCAGCTTAAATGAGGTTTTAAACAACTGCATTGCACTGATACAACCCGAAGCAAACAACCGTAAAATCAGCATTAATAATAATTACAAACTTGAAAACAAGCTTGATGTTTATGCTGATCCAAAACGCCTTAAACAGGTTCTGCTAAATTTATTATCCAATGCAGTAAAATACAATAATAAAAATGGATCTATAACTATAGATACAGAACATCAGGATGATTATTTACGCCTGACAATTACTGATACCGGACAGGGCATATCACCCAAACAACAACAAAAACTATTCAAGTCATTTGAACGACTCCATGACAGGGAGCATACAGAAGGCACCGGCATAGGCCTGGTCATTACCAAGCACCTGGTGGAGCTCATGGATGGACGCATTGGGCTTCAGAGCCGGCCAGACAAGGGATCGAGTTTCTGGATAGAACTCAAACTAGCCCGCTAAATAACACAATAGGCAACACTGAAATTAGTCAAATACACGCTATACTAAGAATGGATTTACGCCAATTAATAAACCAGCAAAATAGACCTACCATGAGTAGGCAATTAACATTATGAATATTGCCAATAATAGATTAAATATCGATATTAAATCTGCAAAAATCCTCCTCGTTGATGATGAAGCCGCTAATATCAAGCTATTAGAGCGCATATTGGCGATGTCAGGATTCACATCGGTCGTGTCGACACAGGATCCTCGCCAGGTACTTGCCATGTACCTGGAGCACGCACCTGACATCATCCTGCTGGATTTGAATATGCCGCATATGGACGGTTATGATGTACTCGACCAATTACATCAGCAGGTTGACACCGATCTTCCACCAATCCTGGTGCTTACCGCACAGTACATGCAGGAACATCGCCAGAAAGCCTTTGACAAGGGCGCCAGCGACTATGTCACCAAACCCTTCGACACCAGCGAACTGCTCTCACGTGTATCGAATTTGCTGGAGGTACACCTGTTTCATAAGCTGATTAAAGATCAGAACCAGATGCTGGAACAGAAGGTTGAAGAGCGCACCCGTGAACTACGTAAGGCACATAAGCAGATACATGACAGTCGATTACAGATCGTACGCCGTCTTGGCCGTGCGGCAGAGTATCGTGACAACGAGACCGGCCTGCATATCATACGTATGAGTAAAATGGCCTCTCTTCTCGCCAGGGCAGCAGGCATGGATGAAGCGGCTGCAGACCTGGTGCTTAATGCCAGTCCGATGCACGATATAGGCAAAATTGGCATCCCGGACAACATCCTGTTGAAGCCAGGAAAATTTGAAGCCGATGAATGGGAGATTATGAAAACCCATGCACAGATTGGTGCCGATATTTTATCCGGTGATGACTCCCCGCTGTTAAGCATGGCTCGTGAGATCGCCCTGACCCACCATGAGAAATGGGATGGCAGCGGCTATCCAAACGGTTTAAGGGGAGAAGACATACCACTGGTGGGGCGAATTACTGCACTGGCAGATGTCTTTGATGCACTTACATCGGAACGCCCCTATAAAAAGGCCTGGACCGTTGAGGACGCACTCAATTTAATTCGTGAACAGAGTGGTAAGCACTTTGATCCGGCACTGGTAGAGGCATTTGAAGAATTGTTACCCGAAATCATTAAAATCAAAGAAGAACACGCTGAGCCCACAGAATGATGCATTACTGGCACGGCTTTAGCCATTCAAAGAGAATATAGAAAATGACTGAATTAAGAAAAATATTCTACGTAGAGGATCAGGAAGACATACAGATGGTCGCCAGGGTAGCACTCGAGGCTATTGGCGGCTACGAGGTCAGGATATGTAGTAGTGGTGAACAGGCACTTGAAGAAGTTGAGGCATTCGAGCCTGATATTATCCTCCTCGACGTAATGATGCCCGGCATGGATGGTCCCTCCACACTGCTGGAAATGAAAAAAATTAGCGCCCTGGATAATATCCCCGTGGCATTCATGACTGCAAAAATACAGCCGTCAGAAGTATCTGAATATATAGCACTCGGTGCCGTAGATGTTATCTCCAAGCCATTTGACCCAATGACATTATCTGACCAGGTAATGAAGATATGGCAGGCACATTGCAACACATAAAAACTCATAGACAATAATATTCCCTCCCCAGGGCATGGTCTCATACTATATATTTAAAATAATGTCAGAAATGTTTTGAAGACACATAGACACTACAGCGTCTAACAACTGATCAAATAAATATAACAACATGCATCTAAAAATAAGCCAAAAGATAAGCCTGCTGACAAGCATATTAATCATATCCACCACGCTGATCATTGGCGGACTGTTCTATTACAAGACAACCAATACACTAGTTAAACAGGCCATCGTCGACATAACCGATGAAGTGCTGACACAGGGACTACGATTAAAAACACATATTGAAATACAACGCGAAGATACCCAGTTCCTTTCCAGGCTACCCCAGGCAAGAAAAATATTAAATACCTACCAGACAAATAATAATACGCATGAAGACAACAATGAATTTAAAAAACAACTCCAGGATATATTTATTACCTTCCAGAAATCAAAACCTGCGTATATACAACTTCGCCTGATTGCAGCCGACGGCATGGAGCTTGTCCGCGTCAATGCTGAAAATGGTAACCCACAAGTCGTCAAAGACAAAGAACTACAGAACAAGAAAGACCAAAGCTATGTCGATTCGACACTTGAACTATCACCCGGTGAAATTTATCTGTCCGAAATAAATCTAAATCGTGAACAGGGAAAAGTGGTTGTCCCACACCAGCCTGTATTACGAAGCGCCATCCCCGTCTACACCAACAATTCAGCTCGTGCAACCGGCATACTAATCATTAACGCCGAAATTGATCACGAACTGGATAACATTCAAAACACAATACATGATACGGGCCGAGACATATACATCACGAATAGCACGGGAAGCTACATAGCTCACCCTGATCGCCTCAGGACATTCGGTTTTGACCTTGGTAACATACATACCGCACAGCAGGATTTTCCACTAACAGCGGCTTTATTTAAAAACAACTATAAAAACAAATTCATGGTATTACCGCCCGATAAAAAAACCGACAGGATTGCTATTTTCACAAAAATACCGTTTGATGAATCACGACCCGAACGTTTTATCAGTATTGGCATTTCACAACCCTACGCCACCATAACATCACAACAACAAGCCCTGATGACCACGACAATAGGATGGAGTATTTTATTACTTTCAATTGCAGTTTTTATTACATTTATATTTTCAGAACAACTAATAAAACCCCTGGTAAACATTATTAGCGCCATCAACAAACTCTCCAGCGGACAAAACACCCTTAAAACACTACCTGTTGCACAAAAAGATGAAATCGGTCAACTTGCACATGCCTTCAATAACATGACAACCCAGATTAGTAATGCACGCGAGAACCTGGAAACCCAGATCGGTGAACGAACAACGGCACTTACCGAATCAAAACGCATGTTACAAATAGTGCTCGATACTATTCCGGTACGCGTATTCTGGAAGGATCGAAAAGGCACCTACCTGGGCTGCAATAAATTATTTTCAAAGGATGCCGGACTGGAGTCACCACAACAACTCACAGGAAAAAACGACAAGGACATGCCATGGACAGATATAGCAGAAGCCTATCAAAAAGATGACATGGAGGTCATCAATTCCGGAAAATCAAAATTGAATTTTGAAGAAAAACAAACCACGCCGGACGGCAGCACAATATGGCTAGAAACAAGTAAAACGCCATTAACCGACGAAAACAACGAGATTATTGGCGTGCTTGGCACCTACCAGGATATCAGCAAGCGCAAACAGATAGAAGATACTTTAAACCATAATCGTGACAGGCTGAGCAGCATCCTCGATAACATGGTTGACGGACTGGTAACCATAGATGAAATGGGACTCATAGAATCATTCAATAAAGCTGCCGAACACATTTTTGGTTATGGCTCTGACGAGGTCACGGGTAAAAATATTTCAATGCTCATGCCCCAGCCCTACGCACAGGAACATGATGGATATCTTGCGAATTTCAGGACCACAGGCATTAAAAAGATTATTGGTATTGGCAGGGAGGTTGAAGGATTAAGAAAAGATGGCACCACCTTCCCCCTTGACCTCGCCATCAGTGAAGTAACACTTGGCGATAAGCGTATTTTTTCCGGCATCATCAGGGACATTACTGACCGAAAGAAAATGGAAAAAATAAAAAATGAATTCATCTCTACTGTCAGCCATGAACTACGTACACCACTCACATCTATCCGTGGTTCACTTGGATTACTAAATGGTGGCGCTGTCGGCGAGCTACCCGAACAGGCCAGGGAGATGTTAAAAATCGCCAGCAATAATACTGAACGCTTGCTCATACTGATCAATGACATTCTTGACATACAGAAAATTGAGTCGGGCAATATGGCATTTGACTTCAAACCGCTGAAACTTACCGAATTCCTGGAACAGGCGCTAATCGATAATAAGGCCTACGGCGATCAGTATGGCGTTAGTTTCAAACTGACACAAACAACCGAACATATACAGGTCTTCGCTGATCGTTCCAGGCTAATGCAGGTCATGAGCAACCTCCTGTCTAATGCAGCCAAATTTTCATCTGCGGGCGACACCATTGAAATAACGTCAGCGATCCATAAGGATTCTGTGCGTATTTCCGTAACCGACCACGGGCCAGGTATCCCGTTAGAATTCCAGCCCAGGTTATTTGAAAAGTTCTCCCAGTCTGACAGCTCTGATACTCGCCAGAAAGGCGGTACTGGCCTTGGACTTTCAATCAGTAAATTAATTGCTGAACAACATGGTGGTCGCATTGGTTTTATCAGCCAGCAGGGTATTGGTTCCTGTTTCTATATAGACCTGCCTCGCATCATTGACAATATTACATGCGTAACCAATAACCTCCATCGCCAACTGTCAGCGACAGATAATGCCCGCATCCTTATTATCGAAGATGACCAGGACATTGCTGCACTATTACAGCGCATGCTTCTCGAATCAGGGTTTGACAGTGACATTGCCTATAGCGCAACTGATGCTCGTCACCTGCTGTTCGACAAAAAAAATTACTACCAGCTCATTACGCTCGATATCATGCTGCCCGATGAAGACGGCATCCAGCTACTCAACAGCCTCCGCCAGCAGGTCGAAACAGCAACCACACCTGTCGTGGTCATCTCGGTCAAGGCTGATGAGACAAGACAGCGACTTAAAGGCGGTGCTATCGGTGTCATTGACTGGCTCAGTAAACCGATTGATGAACTACGCCTCAAGCAAACTATCCTGGCTGCCACCCGGTCACCTGACCGCCCGCAAATATTACATATCGAGGACGAGGAGGACGTACATAAAATAGTGGCTACCATGCTAGATGAAGAGTGCGAACTGTCCTGGGCAAAATCATATACAGAAGCCAGCCAACTATTAAATAGCGGACAATTTGATCTTGTATTGCTTGATATCGGCTTACCGGACGGTAACGGGCTGGACCTGATTAAACTCATGGAACAACATGACAAACCACCACAAATTATTATTTTCTCAGCACAAAATGTTGCGAAGGAATATGCAGACAGGGTTAATACTGTATTAATCAAGTCTCGTCATTCTAACCAGCAGCTGCTTGATATCATCCATGGTATTATCCACTAACTAACTCAGTGCCTGCCTCAGGCCAGCATATCCTTCAATGAATCAAGATGGGCACGACCCCGGATCTTATTTGTCTCCTCATCCAGCTTACGGCCACCACCTTCCCAGACAATATCATCTTCTGGTAATTCACTGAGGAAGCGACTCGGTTCACAATCCACATCTTCACCGTAACGGCGACGCTTGGCCGCATGGGTCATAGTCAGTTCTTTCTGCGCACGCGTAATACCAACATAGGTGAGGCGACGCTCCTCCTCCAGGCTGTCCTCCATAACACTGGTTCGGTGCGGTAATATTTCTTCCTCGACGCCCACCATATAGACATAGGGAAATTCCAGGCCCTTTGCCGCATGGAAAGTCATTAGATACACAGCATCGGTCTGCTGCTCTTCGTTGTTACGCTCCAGGATATCCATCAGCGTCATGTGTGCTACTAGCTCACTCAGGCTTTCCCCTTTGCCATTTTTTGCCAGCCGCGTTAACCAGTCGAGCACTTCGTTGACATTCTCCATGCGGCGCTCTGCTATTGCCAGGTCACTGCTCTGGTCTTTTAGCCAGTCTTCATAGCCCAGCTCTAAAACCATACTGCGCGCCACTGCCACACCATCGGTACCGTTTGCCTGGTCGGCGAGCCTGTTTATCCAGTCGGCAAAGCCCTGTAATTTATTTATCGCTCGTTCATTGAGCCGTTCCTGCAGGCCAAATTCATAGCAGGCGGCAAATAAGCTGATACCCCTGTGGGTCGCATATTCACCCAGCTTTTCCAGTGTTGATGCACCAATTTCACGCCGTGGTGTATTAATAATCCTTAAAAAGGCCGTATCATCATCCTGGTTCGATAGCAGGCGCAAATAGGCCATCACATCCTTAACCTCGGTACGCTCAAAAAATGAGACACCTCCACTCACTACATAAGGTATCTGTAATTCCCTTAAATATTTTTCAAACACACGCGACTGAAAATTACCCCGGTACAAAATGACATAATCACTAAATTTGCTGCGCTTCTGGAATTTATGCGTACTGATTTCAACGCTCACCCGCTCGGCTTCACCGTCGGCACTACCACACTCGATAATACGAATCGGGTCGCCATAACCCAGGTCGGACCAGAGCTGTTTTTCGAAAGTATGGGGATTATTTTTAATTAACTGGTTGGCACATTTTAGTATGCGCCCTGCGGAACGGTAATTCTGTTCCAGCTTGATGAGTTTAAGGTTACCGTAATCTTCCTGTAGCAGCGCCAGGTTTTCTGGCCGTGCACCACGCCAGGAATAAACTGATTGATCATCGTCACCCACGGCGGTCAGCCGTGCATTCACGCCAAGCAATAATTTTACCAGTTGATACTGGCTGGCATTGGTATCCTGGTATTCGTCCACCAGTAAATAGTGCATCCGGTTCTGCCAGTACTGCAGGGCATCCTGGTGCTGCTCGAATAACACCACCGGCTGCAATATCAGGTCATCAAAATCGAAGGCATTATAGGCCTTGAGCTGGCGCTGGTAACGCTCATACAACATCGCAAAACGCATGTCGTTATCATTGTCGGCCGTTGCTATGGCCTGCTGCGGTGCAATGAAATCATTTTTCCAGGCCGATATTTTCCAGCGCGCCGATTCCGCATCATCCACATTACTCGAGGAATCATGTGCATAGAGCCCCTTGATCAGGCTCAGGCTATCGGTTGCATCAAAAATACTGAAACCGTCCTTGTAACCTAATTTAGCGTGATGCTTACGTAAAATACGCAAGCCGAGGTTATGGAAGGTCGAGACAATCAGCCCCTTACTGTCCTTTTTACCCAGGATCTCACCGACACGCCCCTTCATTTCACGGGCGGCCTTGTTGGTAAAGGTTACCGCAGTAATATGCCCGGGCTTGATGCCACAGGTCTGGATCAGGTAGGCAATCTTCTGGGTAATTACACGGGTCTTGCCACTGCCGGCGCCGGCCAGCACCAGCAGGGGACCATCGATATACTTCACTGCTGCCTGTTGTTGGGGGTTTAGATTAGACAAATTCATTACTCAAAACTTCGAGGCCGTATTCTAACGTCTGGAACCCAAAGCAGGTATACCCCCGGGCTGATATTTACTTTTTTAGATACATTCTGTGAACCACTTAGGATGGGAAGCCCGTGATATGACTTGCATCCGCCAATCCAGCTGCTAGGATCTAAACCTATGATAATTAATAAAAAAACAGGCTTACTGGAGGACTGCCAGCAGGTCATGTCACCGAATATGGATGATCGCCCCGAAAATATGCGACCCGAGCTGCTGGTGATCCACAATATCAGCCTGCCACCGGGGGAATTTGGCGGCCCCTATATCGACCAGCTGTTCTGTAATCAATTAGCCGCCAATGAGCACCCCTACTTTACCGGTATCTGTGATTTACGCGTTTCATCGCATCTACTGATACGACGTGACGGTGAAATTATCCAGTATGTCCCCTTTCATAAGCGTGCCTGGCATGCGGGCGAATCCAGCTACCAGGGGCGTAGCCGTTGCAATGACTTTTCTATAGGGATAGAGCTGGAGGGCAGCGATGACACGCCCTACGAGGATATACAATACCGTCAACTGGCTGATATGATTCGCCTGTTACGCGAAAACTACCCGGATATTGCAAAACAGGCCATAACAGGGCATTGTGATATTGCACCGGGCCGTAAAACGGATCCTGGCGAAAGCTTTGACTGGGACAAATTACAACAACTACTCGAATAAATATTATGGCTTTAATCTGCATTATTGTCGGACTGATACTGGAACGCGCCATGGACAACCTGCATGCGCTGCGTAACTTCAACTGGTATGAAAAATACAGCGGCTGGATGATGGATAACCTGCCTGGCCTCAGCAAGCAGGGCGCATCATCCATTGTCATCCTGTTACTACCGGTCATGCTATTGACCCTGCTACTACAGAATATACTCGCCGATACCTTTTTCGACCTGTTCAGCCTGATCTTCGGCCTGGTTGTTTTTGCCTATACCATCGGTCCCGGTAACCTGGACAAGGAGATCGACTGCTTCCTGCAGGGCCGCGAAGACGGCGATGAAGATCGCGCACAAAAATGCGCCTCGGCGATCATGGGTAAAGAGGCATCAAGGGCGGCTGACCAGCAGATTATCGATGTCATGCACGCCATATTATACGAGGCCAATGACCGTTTCTTTTCAGTGATCTTCTGGTTCGTGGTGCTCGGCCCCTTCGGTGCCCTGCTGTTCCGCCTGACCTCCTATACCATGCGCACCAACAGCAACAAGACACTGCGATCAGCGGCAAAGAAACTCCAGGCAATCCTCGCCTGGGCACCGGCACGGCTGGTGGCCTTTGGTTACGCACTCACCGGTAATTATGAAGCGGCGAGCGCACATCGTGCTGAAAAATGCAGCCCAGATGAACTGGCTGAATGCAATTACAACACGCTGGTAACGGCTGGCCTGGGTGCGCTCAAAGATTGCACGCCAGGTGAAGAGACGTCCTGTATCCATTCCACCCGTGCACTGGTGTTAAGGACACTGGTCG
>JAOUMO010000122.1 GCA_029881425.1 Gammaproteobacteria bacterium | reverse complement strand
AAAAATCCCGGGACTGACCGTGATTGCTCGTGCCCGTGGTGCTGACTGGCTGTATACCTACCTGCGTACATTCCACCTCGATGATTCTCGTCCAACAGGTATGAACAACAGGGCTTTTGCCGATGTTGGTATGCCTCATGTGTTGTGGGAGCAGCAGGGTCTGCAAAAAGCCGTGTTCACAACTGGAAAAGATGCAGACGGTAACGAGACGCATGTGTTTGAGAAAATGGAAATTGTTAAGCCTGGTACAATGAGTGTCGAAGAGTATGACGCATTTGTTGCCGACCTGGTGAATTTCCTGGTCTACATGGCTGAACCAATGCAACTCGAGCGTAAGAGCCTGGGTATCAAGGTCCTGATCTTTTTGTTCATTTTCGCAATTATTGCGTATCTGTTGAAAAAGGAATACTGGAAAGACGTACACTAGGTCGTTTTTCCCCGGCACAGGGATGTGCTTCATTGAAGTTAGTTTTAACTCATGATTAGAGGCAAGTAAATTATGGCGTCGAATAACCTCGCCAATCGTAGATCAGTGATGAATCTGTTTTCTTCCCCCACTTGTCCGTACTGTCATCGTACTCGCATTGTTCTGGCTGAAAAGGATATTACTTTTGAGACGATTTATGTTGATCTGGATAAGTTGCCGGAAGATTTGTCCGAGCTGAATCCTTACAACACAGTACCTACATTGGTTGATCGTGACCTGGTGTTATACGACTCCAGGGTGATAAGTGAATATCTCGATGAACGTTTTCCTCACCCACCATTAATGCCGGTTGATCCAGTATCACGTGCGAAAACACGCCTTGCATTGCATCGCGTAGAAACGGACTGGTATCCACTGATGCATGACATCCTGACCCGTGGTGAGAAAACAGCGGCCAAGGCACGCAAAATGTTACGTGAAAGCTTAACGGCTTCTGCAGAAGTATTTAGCGTTATGCCTTATTTTTTGAGTCAGGATTTTAGCCTGGTGGACGCAACCATTGCGCCTGTTTTATGGCGTTTGCCGAAACTGGGTATTGAGTTACCCAAGGAAGCACAGGCTGTACTTGATTATGCTGATCGGGTTTTTGCTCGTGAAGCATTTCAGCAAAGCCTGACTGAAAGTGAACAGGAAATGCGCCTGTAACTTATTGGATTGTCCGGTCAGCTATATGGCTGGCTGGGCCATTTAATAAAGTCGTTAGAAGAATGACATCAAGTAGACCATATCTCATCAGGGCACTTTATCAATGGATAGTTGATAATGGCGTCACGCCCTATATCCTTGTTGATGCAGCATATCCAGATGTTGACGTGCCTGTTCAATTTATCCAGGATAATAAAATCGTATTAAATATCGCTCCGATGGCGGTACAGGCTCTTGTCCTGGGTGAGAACAATATAACTTTTAATGCGCGTTTTTCTGGCAAGTCTACCGATATATTTGTGCCAACAGATGCTGTTCTTGCTATCTATGCACGGGAAAATGGCCAGGGCATGATGTTTACCGATGAGCCGCAGGGGCCCGATTCACCGGATCATGATCCAGATGGTTCAGGTCCAGATCATAAACCACGATTACGTGTTGTAAAATAATTACGGTTACTTAATTTATTCAGATAAAGGCAAGGTCTTGCCTGCATTTAAAATATTATTCGGGTCGAACTGGTTCTTTATGGCGTGCATGAGCCCGAGCTCGGTAGCCGATAATTCTTTGCTGATAAAATCACGTTTCGCCAGGCCGACACCATGTTCGCCAGATAGTGATCCATCCAGCGATAAAACCAGATCAAAAACCCTGTCCAGGCATAGATCCGCCTGTTCCATTTCATCGCTATCATCCGGGTTTACCAGGAGGTTAACATGTATGTTGCCGTTACCTGCATGGCCAAAATTGACAATGGGTATATTGAATTCCTGGCTGAGTTGATCCAGTCCATTAATCAGCTCGGCCATCCTGGATACGGGAACGACAACATCTTCATTGATCTTTTTAGGTGCTATTTTTCTCAATGATGGCGAAAGTACTTTGCGTGTTTGCCAGAGTGCCTTAATTTCCTCATCCGTCTCTGCACGCTCCGTGTTTATATGCCCCTCGACTTTACTGGCATGTTCAATGGCATCAACAGCATGGTGTATATGCTCACTGTTGCCATCGATTTCTATCATCAACATGGCCGCCGCATCCCGTGGTAAATCGGCGTCAGAAAAATCGCGAACCATATTGAGTGCATTGTTATCCATAAACTCAAGCGCGCAGGGTGTTACAGGTTGCGCCATGATTTGTGAAACCGCCCGGGCTGCGGCCTCTACAGAGTTATAAATGGCCTTGAGTGTTCGTCGGGTCTCGGCAAGGGGAAGTAGTTTCAGGGTGGCTTCCGTAATAATGGCGAGCGTGCCTTCGGAGCCAATGATGAGGCGGGTAAGATCATATCCCACCACACCCTTGGTTGTCTGTGTGCCACAGCGAATGATGCGTCCATCACCGGTTACAGCCCTAAGGCCCAGCGTATTTTCCCTGCAGGTGCCATACTTCACTGCACGTGGTCCGGCGGAGTTGTAGGCCAGATTGCCGCCGATGGTGCAAAAGGCCGCGCTGGTTGGATCGGGTGCCCAGAAAAACCCATGTTCAGCAGCGGCCTGCTGGACCTGCTGGTTGGTTACGCCTGGCTGTACAATGATTAAGCGATTGGCTGGATCAAGCCTGATAATTTTATTCATCTGCTCAAAAGACATGACCACTCCACCCAGTACAGGCACCGTCGCACCCGTGGTGCCTGTGCCCCTGCCACGCGCTATGAGGGGGATGTTAAACTGATTGCACTGCTGGACAATGCTGATCACCTGTTGCTCATTATCAGGTAGTAGTACCATCTCGGGCAGCGCATGATTACGGCTGTTGTCGTAACCATAGGTAATGCAGTCTGCTGTTTCGGTAAGTATCTTATCGGTGTGCAGGATTTGCTGTATGGCTTTTGTGAAAGCCTGTTCCATTACTGGCCAATCAGCTGGTGATCGATAAGGTCACACAGGCAGTGTATGGTGAGCAGGTGTACTTCCTGGATACGCGCTGTGGATTCAGAGGGGACACGTATTTCTATATCATTCTGGTGCAGGCGTGTAGCAATGTCGCCCCCATCTTTACCGGTGAGCGTTATTACATTAATACTACGGTTGTGTGCCATTTCTACGGCCCTCACGACATTGGCCGAGTTTCCGCTGGTGCTGATGGCAAGCAATATGTCGTTGGCCTGACCCAGTGCCTGTATCTGTCTTGAAAATATTTCATCATAACTGTAGTCGTTGGCAATAGACGTTATGGTGGACGTGTCCGTGGTTAAAGCGATGGTCGGTAATCCGGGGCGTTCCATTTCAAACCGATTCAGCATTTCAGATGAGAAATGCTGGGCATCACCGGCAGAGCCGCCATTACCGCAGGCCATGATTTTGCCACCCTCCAGTAAGCAATGGGTCATCATCTGTGCGGCCAGGGCAATAGAGTTTTGTAAGCTGGCAAGTGATGCCTGTTTGGTATTGATGCTATCGGTAAAGTTTTGTTCTATACGTTCAAGTAAATTCATAATTAATTAGTAATTTTTAAATACGGCCTGTATCCAGTATGGATCATATTGGATATGGCTTTTTATGTATATGTTATTAATACCAAATTATAGACGTATTAGTATAGAAAGCCTATATGCCGGCTAAGTACTTGGCATTGCTCACTTCTTAAGTTATCTGGTTTGACTAAATCCTGGCGATCCTGATTTTCAGTTGCATAAACCATACTTCTTCCGTTTTATTATCAATCTCAGGAATATAGATGATGTTCATTGCGGTATGTTTATTGCCAATAGATAACATGGGTAGTACACCAGGGAAGGGGCTGTTGTCATTGACATCTTCGCGGGTCATGAGAAATGAATTTAGTCCGGCATCAATATGTATGCCCGGCAGGAAGTTTAGTGTCTTGAAACGATAGCTAATACCCGTGCCCATGTAATATGAGGGGTTTTCCTTAGAGTCCGAAAAGCCTCCTGCATAGATATAGGGATACCAGTTTTTACCAAGCTGGTTGAACTGGTAATGCAGGCCCATTCCCAGGTTTCTTTCATTGTATTTAACGCCGGCTATTTTTGCTGTGTGTATGGCTTTGCCATTAATGATGAGCGAGAGTTCATCGGCTTTGGCCACCGTATTATTCGAGAGGCTTAAAAAGAGCGTAAGCAGGAGATATAGACTGACTATAAAAAAACGATATATCGTGACTTGATTGCTAGACGCGAGCTCCTGGGGGGGAGTATTTATGGACATAGTAAATTACCTTTATTAAGTAATATAGGGTCCAGAGAGTTGGGTGGTGCACTTATGGGGTAAGCAGTCTTTGATTACACGATTGCTTTGACGGTTATCTGCTAGCAGTTCCGCTGTCATAAGGCCAAGCCTCTTAGACCGGTTACTTTGCGCCCCAATACTTTAGTAAAGGGTTGCCCTTCTTACGCTCGTCATTTGATGTTGTGATTTATCTCACAATTAAGAGTTTAGTCTGGTCAGTGGTAATTTCTGGAAAACATCATGGCTTTTCGATGAATGGTATTTATTTCTATATGTATTAGCGTGATGCTCACTAATAGTGATAAAAATGATACTAAAAGGCGTTTTTTATCCACTCGATATGCTCTACTTTTATGTCGCCGGTAATGGCTATGACATCAAATCGGGCATTACTATTTTTGCCATGTTTTTGTAAATAATCCAGTGCGGTGGTGTGCAGCTTATGCTGTTTTTTTTGCGTGACGCTGGCACTGGCGCCCCCAAAGAGATTGTTTTTTCTGAAACGGACTTCGACAAAGACCAGGGTGGTTTTGTCCTGCATGATCAGGTCAATCTCTCCCTGTCTGCAGTGATAGTTTTTGTCCAGTAATGTCAGTCCCTGGTGTTGCAGGTAGTTGCAGGCGAGTTGTTCCGCCAGCTGGCCTTTGGTGGTGCTATTGTTTATTGATGGCAGACTCATCCTGAGTTAGCTCTTCCGGTAATTTGTTAAGGTCGATAAGTGTGGGTTTACCATACTTGAATTGTGCCCAGAGCAGTTCCCTGTGCAGCCGCTTAAATGGATCAAGATAGATGTTGCCTGTCTGGCCAGAGAAGCGTTCATAGCTCTTTTCCTGCAGGCGCCCCATGAAGGGGATGATGTTGTAGGCATCGGTGCCCAGGGCAAAGAAGCGTGTATAGCGTTGCTGGCCCGGCCAGTAGCGCGTGAGTGACTGTTGTAGGCTGTCAGGTGGGTTCAGTATCCAGGGCATGTCGCAGTAAAAGAGCTCATCGATATCACGGTCTGCACGTTTATCCAGTTTGCCGGTGTAGGCGTGGGAGGTCGTGTAGACAGGTAGTTCGCCCGCATAATGGAATTTTAGCTGTGGTTTCAACTGGCGGGCATCGGTGGGTGTTGCTGCGAGGAAGATCATGTCCACGTCCTGGCGACGATAGGGGATAAATTTTAAATCATGATTCAGCAGGCGTTTGAGTTTCCTGTGCCGCGCATAGCTCTGGTTTATATTTAACAGGGTCTGAATAGCGTGTTTGAAATCATTATTTCCCGGGCTATAGGCCTGGCTATTGATTACTGTACCGCCGAGCTCTTCAAAGCGTTGGCGGAAGGCGTTGTGTAGTCGCTGACCCCAGTCACTATTAGGAATGAGTATTACAGCATGAGTATGTCCCTGCCTGAAGGCCATATCGGCTGCCTGTCGGGCTTCATCTTCTGGAAGCAGCCCAAATTGAAATAGATTGGTGGTTATTTCATCCTGGGTTTTCGCGTAATTGAGCGTCAGGGTAGGTACCTCAAGTTCGCTAACCTGGGCCAGGCTATCGACAGAGGTTTTCATGAAAGGGCCAACAATGAAATCGGCACCCATATCGACCGCTTTACGGTAATGATTCCATATGGCGAGGGGATTTATGTTGGTATCGATGAAAGAAATTTTAGGTCGGTCCGTAATATTCGGGTGCTGGTAATAGGCTGTCATGAAGCCATTGCGAATGGCCTGCGCGATATTGGCGTAACGACCTGTCAATGGCAATAAGACGGCAATATGTGTGGGCTGTGACATCAATTCAATCTGCTTGAGTCCCAGTCCCTGGGTAAAGAAGCTGGCTGCGGGGTGATCCGGGTAGCGCTTGCGCCAGAGATAGATGCCTTCCTGTAGGTGCTGCCAGTCGATCTGTCCCTGTTTGGCCAGTTTCGCCAGTTCTATCCAGCCAAGAAAGACAGGGTGCAAGGGTGTCAGGCTCAACTGGTTGAGGCTGGTCTCAGGTAGTAAAGAGAGTGCCTCCCAGATGGCCTGGTGGTTCTTTTCATTATCAGCGCTGTCCTTGATCAGAGAGTCCATCTGTATTCGGGTTTTTGCCGCTTCGAGAGGGTAGCCTGCATCCAGGAAAGCTGTTGCCCTGATCTGGTAGATTTCCAGAAGCTGTTGTTTTGCGACAATGGCGTGTAGTGGGAGTAACTTAAGGGCCTGGCGTGGCTGGCCACGTCCCAGTGCGATTCGGGCCGAGAGTATTTGCATCTGGCGCAAGATATCCGCTTCGGTAATCTCGGCATCGATAAGCTGTAATTGATTTTCAGCCGCATCAAAATTACCGTACTCAATATAGAGTCGTGCGGCCTGTATTATATGCCGGTCGCGGATATCACCCGTGGTTTGCAGGGATAGCTCAACGTAGGTTTCAGGGTTTTCCCTGACGGCTTCTTTCTCTGAGTCAGTGACCGTTTCAGTTATATCGGCTTGTTGGGTGGGTGTCCCTGTACAGGCACCAAGGAGTAAGGCGAGTACGAAATAAAATAAAAAACGGTTTATTGAAGTCATTATCTATAGTGTGTCTGATCTGGTGTTATCATTGCGCCACAGAGTATCTTGTGTGGAGTCATCAGTGTCAATGAAACAGGGC
>JAOUMO010000121.1 GCA_029881425.1 Gammaproteobacteria bacterium | reverse complement strand
TATATCCGCACGACTCAATTGAAAATTCAGCTTCAGGATCTCACCCAGCTCAAACACCATGGTCTTGCCCATCATGATCATGGCTACCGCCGAGAGCGCGATAATCACCATCGTATTAAAATCACGGGAACGGGCAATTTGCCCCTTCTTTCGGGCATCATCCAGCCGTTTGGCGGTGGGTTGTTCGCTGCGTTCCTGGCCTGAGTCTGATTCTGCCATCAGCCAGTCGCCAGGATAGAACGGATCAGCTCAAAGCTGTCCATCATCATGTGGGTAAAGCGATTCAGCATCGAAGGTGTTGTCGCTGCCAGGAAGAAAAAACCGAGCAGGATCATCAGCGGGAAACCCACTGCAAAAATATTCAGCTGGGGTGCCGCACGGGTTATCACACCCATTGAGATATTGACCACCAGCAAAGCCGTAACCGCAGGGATTGCAATCAGTACCGCGCCGGCAAACATCTGGCTACCCCAGTTGGCAATAGTCCGTGCATCAGCCGCGCTAAGACCATATTCCGCCACTGGCAATATACGGAAGCTTTCGACCACCAGTTGAAGCAGTAATAAATGGCCATTGAGTATGACAAACAACAGGGTCGCCATAATGATTAGAAACTGGGAGATCACCGGTACCTGTACGCCATTAGCGGGGTCCACCATACGCGCAAAACCCAGCCCCATGCCGTTAGCAATGGCCTCACCGGCAATAACCAGGGCCTGGAAAATCATATGCAACACAAACCCCATGGCCACACCGATCAGCACCTGCTGTAGCAGGATCATGATGCCGCTATAGGATATGGGGTCGACTGCAGGAAAGGCAGGCAACATGGGTACCGCGACCATACTCACGGCAAAGGCGAGAAAGATCCGCACCCGCACCGGCATGAGCTGGGCACCAAACACCGGGGCGGCCATCATCATTGAACTGATACGCACGAAGGGCCAGAAGAACGCGGTTACCCAGCCCAGCATCTGTTCGGTGTTTAGCAGGATCATGGCTAACTCGCTACCCTGGACGACATGGGAGACTAACCCAGCATCTGCGGGATATTGGTAATCAGGGTCTGGGTGAAGTCAACAATACTGCTCAGCATCGAAGGCCCAAATACAAATAGCGCCAGCACCAGTACGCCCAGCTTGGGAATAAAACTTAGGGTCATCTCATTGATCTGCGTGGCTGCCTGGAACATACCGACCAGCAAACCAATGGCCAGTGCAGATAACAATAGGGGGGCCGCAAGTAATATCGTCATCCAGAGCGTCTGCGAAGCCAGCTGCATTACGGTATCCTGGGTCATAAATCTGATACTCCTGGGTTGACGATTTTTTGACAAAAAATAATGGGCAATAGAGACAATGCATGATGGGTGCCAACTACCTGCAGTCAACGGGTTATTGGTGTTCAATAAGAATTTTGCTTCGGGTAACAGGGGCCGAAATATAGGTCATCTAAGAACCCCGGATGGTGGGTCTTACAGGGAATGGGGATAACCCGTTCAATTAATAGTATTTAAACAGGATTGGCCACTATTGCTCGCCAGGTGATAAATAAGAGCCATAGGATATCTACAGCCTGGAATTTTATCATTTTTGGGCCACCGCTTTTCAAGCGAGAAAGCATACTAATTAAGATCAATTTCTGATCTATACTCGTGGGGTAACACAGCAAATAAAAAACCCTGATTTTTCAATGGAATACAGGGCATTTAAGCCGCCTGCCAAGGAGCAGCGACCTGGACAATGAAAAAGATTCAATACTGGAGAACAAAATGACACCAGATATAACGAGGATAGTCATAACATCTAACCCATGCCCTGCCCCCCTGCCCCATCTTATGAAAATTACAGCATTAATTAAACAATTTGACTGGCGCACAGCCAAACAGCCTATTACCCGGCTACTAGGCATAGCCATTTTATCCTGTTTACCAACCTCATTAATAATGGCGGATAATGCCACGCCCACACAAACAAATAATCATCAAGAAATTCGAGTGGTCATGTCGGCGGCCTTTGTCTCTGATACTGGCATCAAGGTTTACGATGACATCTTTCACTATCTTGGTGAAAAACTGGGACAAAAAGTGGTTTTCATTTCGGGATTTTCATACTCTACGATCAATAACATGCTGGACTCGGGCATGGCTGATATCGGCTTCATCTGTGGCCTGCCTTACGTAATAAAACATGATCAGCCACAGCCAGCTATTGAGCTTTTACTGGCCCCAATAATGAAAGACGCAAAATATAAAAATAAACCTATATACTATTCTTACATCATCGCCCACAAAGATAGCAGGTTTGAGCGTTTTGCAGACACAAGGGGAAGCCGTTTTGTATTTAATGATGAAATCTCTAACTCGGGCTACAACATGCCCAGGGCACACCTTATCGATAGCGGTGAAACCTCCGGTTTTTTTGGGGAGACTATCCGTTCTGGCTCCCATGAGGAATCGATCCGCATGGTAGCACTGGGTAAAGCCGATATAAGCGCTGTTGATTCTCTTGTTTATGATTACGACCTGATAAATAATCCTGCACATGTAAAACAAACAAAAATCATTAAAACACTGGGACCGGCCGGCATACCACCCATCGTCGTATCAGCACAAACCCCTTTAGGGCTTCGTCAAAAGATTCGTGACATCCTGATTGAGATGAAAAATGATGCCGTGGGCAGGGCCATACTCGACAGGGCACTGGTGGATCGTTTTGCACCTGTCGATGACAGCAACTATGACAGTATTCGGCATATGCAAAAGCAGGCCAAAGACTCGGGCTACCAGGTCATTCATTAATGAGCATGACTTTTCACAGTACCAATATAAAAACCTTAAAACGTGACCTTACACTACGTTTTACACTACTGTTATCTATTTTCCTGATCATGCTAGGTGCGTCATACATCGTCTCATCCAGACTCATCACAGCCAAGGAATACGATAGCTTCCTGTTAAATATTGCGGGCCGACAAAGAATGCTGATTCGCCAATATAGCAGCGAAATTAACCAGGTATTGGTCAACCTGGCCGCAGAAAACCTGGAAAGAGTTCTCTTAGAAAAAAAGAAGGCGGATACCACGACAAAATTATTCGAGGCGACTCACACGGCTTTTATCAATGGTGGTGAAATCGCATCCAACATACAGGGTGGCAAACATGGTACTGAGCCCCTCTACAATATAGGCCGAGGAACTATTACAACCATTCCGCGAATAGAGAATAATGAAATACGTAACCACCTGTCCCACGTTAATGAAGAATGGGAAGAATTAAAAAGGATTGGCCTACTCAGCCTCAGGGCAAATTCAAATGCCGTTGCGAATGATCGTTACGTGAAAAGGCTACTCGACCAGACGACGATAACCGTGGTTGAAATGGATCATGTGGTGAATTTAATGCAAAAGGATAGTGAAAATAAATTAAGACAGCTAGATACCCTACTGCTCACCATGAGCATCATTGGCGTGGCTTTATTTTTTATCATTATATACTTCGTCTACACCAGGATAGTCATCCCCCTGGATAGATCGATTAAGACCCTGCAACATACTACAGAAACACTGGAAATTGAAAAAGCACGGGCAGAAACAGCCAACCAGGCAAAATCGGAATTCCTGTCCTGCATGAGTCACGAACTGCGCACCCCTATGAATGCCATCCTCGGTTTCGGTCAACTGCTTAACCTCGACAAAAATATGCTGAACGAAAATCAGCAGGATAATGTCAGGGAGATCATTGAAGCAGGTCATCATTTACTTAGCCTGATTAATGAAATACTGGACCTGGCCAAAATTGAATCAGGAAAAATGGTTGTTTCCATGGAGGCCGTTCATCTCGATGACCTGCTAAAGCAATGCACCGGCTTAATTGGTGTCCAGGCAGAAGAACGCCAACTGGAACTCATAGACCACATCAACGACAAAGGTCATATAGTACAGGCCGACTATACCCGACTTAAACAGGTGCTGCTCAATCTCCTCTCCAATGCAATAAAATACAATAGCAATCCGGGCCGCATCACACTGGATAGCGAAATCGTAGACAAAGAGCGCTTACGCATTTCTGTCACCGACACCGGCAAGGGCCTGAACAAGGATGAGATTACAAAACTGTTCAGCCCATTTGAACGCCTGCACAGGGACAGGAATATCGAAGGTACAGGCATTGGCCTTGTTATTAGCAGGCACCTGGTTGAAATCATGGGCGGCACCATGGGTATAGAAAGTGTAGAAGGTGAAGGCAGTACATTCTGGCTAGAACTGGCATTAGCCAGCCAGGCGTAAGTGATTCGTTGAGTTCCACCTATTTTCACCTGACTCATCCCATATGATCTATTTATCTACTATTCTCAACTATAATCCCTAATGATTAAATATTTGTAGAATCTCAATGTAATGCGTAAAAGAGTTCACATCCAAGATCTGCAACTAGGCATGTATATCGTCAAGCTCGATGGCAGCTGGCTTAAACACCCCTTCTGGAAATCTGCCTTTCTCCTCGATAAAGCGGAAGACTTAAAGACAATAAAACAATCAGCTATTACCCATGTATGGATTGACACGACAAAAGGCAAGGATATAGAAACAGCTGCAACAATCACTATTGCACCCAGTACCACTACGACCACAGCCACTACAACAAAAAACACCAAAAGCTCGCTAACGGATGAACTGGAGGCAGCCCGAGAAACACTGGCGCTGGCAAAACAGGCCACCATAGAGATGTTTAATGATGCACGCATGGGTAACTCGATATCGCTGGACGAGACCGGCCCACTGGTTGACGAAATTTCGCAGTCGGTCGCACGCAACCCTGCAGCGATGCTCAGCCTGACGCGCATGAAAAACAAGGACGACTACACCTATTTACATTCCGTGGCGGTTTGCGCTTTAATGATTTCCCTGGGCAAACAACTGGGCTACAAGGGTGATATGCATGCCCTGGGCATGGCCGGGCTATTGCACGACGTGGGCAAGATGGCCATTCCGGACGAGGTATTGAATAAGCCGGGCAAGCTCACCGATGAAGAATTTATCCTCATACAATCCCACCCGCTGCGTGGCTGGGAAATCCTCAAGGAATCTTATGGTGTTGACGATATCGCCCTCGATGTCTGCCTGCACCACCACGAGCGTGTCGATGGTCGCGGTTACCCTGACAGGATATCAGGCAATGAGCTGTCACTGGTGGCTCGCATGGGTGCGGTATGTGACGTCTATGATGCAATAACCTCAGACCGCTGTTACAAAAAAGGCTGGGAGCCAGCCGATGCGCTGAAAAAAATGGCGGAGTGGAAAGACGGACACTTTGACGAGGCTGTATTCAATGCCTTTGTTAAAACTGTAGGCATTTATCCCACCGGCACCCTGGTGAAATTGAAATCGGGACGACTTGGCGTAGTTACTGAACAATCAGAAAAAACCCTGCTCAAGCCTAAAATAAAAATATTCTTCTCCAGTAGTAGCAATGCCCCGATCCCAAAAAAAATTATCGACCTTACACGATCACAGGAAACCATCGACAGCATTGAAGAACCTGAGACATGGGGCTTTGATCGCCAGCATATTATGAATTTGCTTATAGAAGCATAAGGACCAGGACAATAATTACTTATTTGCAGCTAATTATTATTCAAACATAATTAAAACAACTCAACATCATTATCGCCTGCACCAGCAGGATCGGCACCCTTTTTATTTTCAACTGTATTATGAGTAGTTTTATCTGATACCAGGAACTGCTCTACCAGTGACTGCAACTGATTGGCCATACACTTGAATTCCTGCGCTGTTTTTGCAGCATTAATTACTGTATCTGACATTATATTAGTAACATTCTTTACCCTGATAACATTGTTATTAATAATATTAATTTTCTGATTCTCAGCCTCAGTTACATCAGAAATACCCACATTTAACCGTGTAATATTTTCTACAGAATCGGTAATAGAATCTAAAGAGCCACCTAACTGACTGGTTAGCTCAACACTCATCTCAGTTTTCTCACGCCCACGCTGCATAGCAATAACAGCCTGGTCTGAACGATTTTTCAAATTATTAGTCTGCTGCTGAATCTCCTGTATTTCATTCTGGATATTAAGCGACAGGCTCCTCACCTCATCGGCTACAACAGCAAAGCCCCTGCCACTTTCACCAGCACGCGCGGCCTCTATTGCTGCATTTAATGCCAGCAGGTTGGTTTGTTCCGCAATAGCATTAATTACGGCAACCACTTTACCAATATTTTCACCATCTTCTACAAACTGCTGGATAGCACTTGAAATATTATCAATCTCAGAGATCATTTCCTTGTTTGCATCATTGGCACGAGAAACAAGTGCCTGGCCATCGATTGCAAGCTCGTTAGCCTCGCCGGCTGAGGATGCAGCGGTTATGGCATGCTGGGTGATATCGCCATGGGTTAACACCAATGACTGGATCGCCTCTGCAATTAAATCCATTTCCTGCTGCTGCTCTATAACCTGTTGCGTGGCAGACTCCATAGATGCCAGCATTTGTTGACTTTCCATCGCCAGTGAGGAACTGGATTGAATAACAAGATCGACAATCCCTTTAATCTTGACCACAAATTTATTGAAATTCGCTGCTAGCTCACCCACTTCATCATTAGACTCAACATCCAGTCGTCGCGTTAAATCCCCTTCATCTTCACCTTCAGCAATGTCTTTTAATATGCTACTTGCATTTTTTAATGGCCGGATCATAGCATTTGATAAGTAGATGGTAATAGCAAAAATCAGGGCTAACACCAACATAGTCATTGCCGATATACTGAGCATATAATCCATGAGCTCACTCTTTTGACCAGAGATATCATTGGAAATCATTATCAGGCCCGCATCTCTATCAAAAGCATCTTTAAAGGCTACGGCACTAATACTAAATGAAGAGTCATCAACCTTAATTTCAAAATTAGGACCTGTTTCTTCCTTAAACATTAATGAAAACTT
>JAOUMO010000120.1 GCA_029881425.1 Gammaproteobacteria bacterium | reverse complement strand
AAATCACCACACAGAGTAATATCGCCAGCGGCATGGTGATATGGGGGTCCTTCACCTCCTCCGCCACATTCACCATATCCTCGAAACCGATATAGGCATAAAAGGCAAGAAAGGCACCGGACATCAGGCCAACAAAGCTGAAACTGCCACTGGCCGGCATCGACTCGCCGAACAACGCAGGGAAGTCGGAAAAATGCCCCACGCCCAGCCAGGCAATCAGCAACAGGCCGGCAATCTCCAACAGGGTCAGCAGCGACACCACCATCACCGACTGGCTGATACCCCATATGGCCAGCCCGCCCAGCAGCACCAGCAGCAAGGTGATGATCAGCGGCGCCGGGATATCCACAAACACGCGCAGGTAACCGGCAAAGCCATGGGCGATGGCCGCGGCCGAGACGATACCGGCACAACTGATCATCAGCCCAACGACCAGCGAGAGCTTCTGGATACCAAAGCCCTCATACAGGTACACTGCCTCACCGGCACTATAGGGATAACGTGCCGATAACTCCGCATAGCTAAAGGCAGAAACGGCGGCAATCAGCGAGGCCAGCAAAAAGGCCAGCGGCGCATAATAGCCCGCATCGGCAGCCACCTTGCCCACCAGCACGTAGATCCCTGCACCGAGGATATTGCCCAGGCCATAAAAGGTAATCAGTGGTAACGACAAACTGCGTTTTAAGCCTGTTTTTGTTTCAGCCATAGTCAACCCGTGTTGCAAATATGTCTGCCGGGGCAGGCACTGCCCATGCAAAACCGCTCTTGATCTAAATCATTTTCTGGCAATGCCCATGCTATAAGGCTTTGCTCCCGGCGCCTGAAAAAATTCTGTTTTTTTCTTTCACAAGCACAACATGTTGTGCTACTTTATTATCAAAGCACAAGATAAGCATAAACGAACGCTAATATTCTGTACCCCCAAACAGCGCCAAAGGCAGGAAGAAAACTAAAAATGACCGCACCTAAATTACAGGCTGTACCCAATAATGTAAATGAAGTCCCCTTCCAGGAAGCATCACTGGACATCTGGGATACCAAATACCGCCTCAAAGCAAAAGACGGCTCAATAATAGACAAAAATATCGATGAAACCTACGAACGCGTTGCCCGCGCTCTGGCCGATGTAGAAACCACCGCCGAACTCAAGAAAGAATGGTACGAGAAATTTGTCTGGGCACTACGCCACGGCGCCATTCCTGCCGGCCGTATTATCTCCAATGCCGGCGCACTGGAACACAAGCCCGCCACTTCGACCATTAACTGCACCGTGTCCGGCACCATTACCGACTCCATGGACGGCATCCTGGAAAAGGTCCACGAGGCCGGCCTGACCCTCAAAGCCGGTTGCGGTATTGGCTACGAATACTCCACCCTGCGCCCCAAGGGCGGTTATGTCTCCGGCGCCGGCGCCTACACCTCCGGTCCGCTGTCGTTCATGGATATCTACGACAAGATGTGTTTTACCGTTTCCTCTGCTGGCGGTCGCCGCGGCGCACAGATGGCCACCTTCGATGTCGGCCACCCCGATGTCTTCGATTTCATCCGCGCCAAGCGTGAAGACGGTCGCCTGCGCCAGTTCAACCTGAGCCTGCTGATTACCACCGATTTTGTCGAGGCGGTAAAAGCCGAGAGCGACTGGCCACTGGCCTTCCCCGTGACCACCAAGGAAGCGGCGCAGGAAAACCTCGACCTGAACGATCCGAGCAAGGTTGTCTGGCGTGACTGGCCGGTAAAAGGTGACTACATCACCAACGATACCGGTAAAAAGGCCTGCCGCATCACCCGCACCGTGCCCGCGCGCCGCCTGTGGGACAGCATCATGGCCTCCACCTACGATTATGCAGAACCCGGCTTCATCCTCATCGACAAGGTCAATGAGATGAACAACAACTGGTTCTGTGAAAACATCCGTGCCACCAACCCCTGCGGTGAACAGCCCCTGCCCCCTTACGGCTCCTGCCTGTTAGGCTCGATTAACCTGACCCGCTTCGTGACACAGCCCTTCGGCGGCAAGGCCGCGTTCGACTGGGACAGCTACCGTAAAACCATCAGCATCTTCACCCGCATGCTGGACAACGTGGTCGAAATCAACGGCCTGCCACTCGAACAGCAACGTGAAGAGATCATGACCAAACGCCGTCACGGCATGGGCTACCTGGGCCTGGGCTCCACCCTCACCATGCTGGGTGTGAAATACGGCTCCGAGGAATCACTCGAGTTCACCGACCAGGTCACCAAAGAACTGGCGCTGGAAGGCTGGCGCACCGGTGTTGAACTGGCAAAAGAAAAAGGCAGTGCCCCGGTACTCGAAAAAGAATTCGAAATCACCGGCGAGATGCTCTTCAAACGCCCGGAAATGATCGACGACGGCTGGAAAGTCGGTGACAGGATCATGGGCAAGATCCTGCACGGTAAATACAGCCGCTACATGCAGCAGATCGCCAAAGAAGATCCCGCACTGATCGACGACATGCTCGAGGTGGGCTGCCGCTTCACCCACCACAGCTCGATTGCGCCCACCGGTACTATTTCATTGTCCCTCGCCAACAACGCGAGTAACGGTATCGAGCCCAGCTTTGCCCATCACTATGCGCGTAACGTGATCCGTGAAGGCAAGAAGAGTAAAGAGAAGGTCGACGTGTTCTCGTTTGAGCTGCTCGCCTACCGCTCCATGGTCAATCCCGATGCCATGCCCTACACCGAAAACGAAGACGACAAACTGCCGGAGTATTTTATCTCATCCGATGAAGTCACCCCCAAACAGCATGTGGACATCCAGGCTGCGGCACAGAAATGGATCGATTCCTCCATCTCCAAAACCGCCAACGTGCCCACGGACTATCCCTTCGAGGACTTCAAGCACATTTACGAATACGCCTACGACAAGGGCCTGAAGGGCTGCACGACCTTCCGCTTCAACCCGGAAGTATTCCAGGGCGTACTGGTTAAGGAACAGGACCTGGAAAACACCCTCTACCAGTTCACCCTCGAAGATGGCAGCACGGTCGAACTCAAGGGCAATGCCGAAATCGAATACGATGGCGAAATCCACAGCGCCGCCAATTTATTCGATGCACTGAAAGAAGGTTATTACGGAAAGTTCTAACCCCGGCAATGCAAAACATGTAAAAGACTTAACGCCAGTACGCAGGGCGTTAAGACGCTAAAGACAAAAGCAGAAGACAAAATATGAATACAGTTAAGAAGGACAAACCTATGGCCACCAAAATTGACAAAAAAATCGTCGCTTTCAAGGTTGTCAAAGACGAAGTCGAAGAAGAAAAAATAGAGGTGCCCGCAGCACCGGTACGCGAACACATGCATGAAAATGTAGAACGCCCCGACATGCTACTCGGCTCGACCTATAAAATTAAAACCCCGCTATCGGAACATGCACTCTACGTCACCATCAACGATGTCGTACTCAACATGGATACCGACCACGAAGCACGCCAGCCCTACGAGATATTCATCAACTCCAAGAGCATGGACCAGTTCCAGTGGGTGGTTGCCCTGACACGGGTTATCTCCGCCGTCTTCCGCAAGGGTGGCGATGTCTGCTTCCTGGTCGAAGAACTGAAAGCGGTATTCGACCCCCAGGGTGGCTACTTCAAAAAGGGCGGCAAGTTCATGCCCTCGCTGGTCGCCGAAATCGGCGATGCCATCGAATCGCACATGAAGATGATCGGCCTGATCAAGGACGATTCACTGGACGAACACCAGAAAAAACTGATCGCCGACAAGCGCGCCGAATACGAGAAAAAGCAGAGCTGTGATAACGGCGAAGATAAAGGCTCGTTTCCCGCAGGGGCGCAGTTGTGTGGCAAGTGCCATACCAAGGCGACGATCCTGATGGATGGGTGTATGACCTGTTTGAATTGTGGGGATAGTAAGTGTGGGTGATGCATAGCTAAATGAAAAGGCCGGTTTTTACCGGCTTTTTTGGTTTTGGGGGATTTTTCTTAAATGACGCTAAATTGGGCATGTAAACTGAGTTATGCGGCAGCCGGCTAATACCGTAAATTGTGGCTGCCGTCTAAATCACTGTTATGCGTAAAAGAGAAAATCATGGAATCAGGTAGGCCAAAGAAAATAGCAATAGATCATGATGATTATCATGCCGAGCACATAGGAAGAACAAAAGATGGGTCGCAATTTTTCCTTACAACTCCTTTTGAACCTGACGTGAACGGAAAAGATGGTTGTGAATATATTGCCCTATTCAAATTCGATAATGATGGAAACCTTACGGAACACAAAATTGATAGTGTGGGCCCAAGAGGGTCCTATGATGAAGAAGATCGTAGAGAAAAATACCTGTCACGCTTAAATGAATTAGGTGAGGTAGAATATTGCCGCATCGAAGTTAAACCATTCTCCGTGAAATATAATGGGGTTGATTTCGGTTTGATCATACGCGAACCAGAAGATGAAGATGATGTATGGGCAGTAGAATTACTCCCAGGTAACTATATGGCATTTTTTGAGCCATGGGATAGCGGTGAATATGATACGTAAAAAACGCATAATAACGCCATCAAAGCCGACGCCAAAAAGCGGCGCGGTTTATGGCAACCGTTAGCCATCATAAAAAACACATAAGGAAATCATCTCATTAATGACTGGAACACTTCTATTCCTTCTACTGTTATTTGGTTTATTATTTTTTCTACTATCTAAAACAGCTAGTTACAAGGGGCAAGCTGGTGAAAGAAAAGTAGCGCGTAAACTGAATTTTTTTGGAAAGAACGGCAAGAGATATCCAACATTTCATAATGTTACTTTAAGAACACCTGATGGCACTACACAAATAGACCACATACTAATAAGCCCATATGGAATATTTGTAATAGAAACAAAGAACCTTAAAGGCTGGATATTTGGCGGAGAGAGTCAGAGGCAATGGACGCAAACAATATACAAGAATAAGTACAAATTTCAAAATCCAATATTTCAAAACTACAAACACGTAAAAGCAATAGAAAAGCTTCTCAACGCAAACATAAACCATATATTCAATATCGTAGTTTTTGTAGGGCGTAGTAAATTTAAAACAGACATGCCAAGCAATGTTGTAACAAAAGGCAGCCTTATTCCATTAATAAACTCTTATAAAAGTGAAGTACTGAGCAGTGAAAATATAAAAAACTATTCATTAACAATCGAAAAAGCAATAACAAGTACCGAGTTTACTAAAAATGAACACATTGCTAATATTAAACGCAACAAAACTAGCCCTATTTGCCCTAGGTGTGGTAAACCTATGGTAATCCGTAAGGCAAAAAAAGGGTCCAATGCAGGCAAAGAGTTCTGGGGCTGTTCTGGATTTCCAACTTGCAAGGCCACCAAAAGAAAGGGCTAACAAGCGACTGTGGCGTCAACCCAAATAAATAATAATTAATAAGCCCATTCACACCTGTCTCTTACCATCGCATTCCAACGAAACAATCATAGACACCCATAAATCAAAACAACCAAAAACAGCTCAACACCAATCAACCCTGCCAAAATGAGACAATATTTTTTAATAAGTGACGTTAAAAACAAGAATCAACACGAAATAATACAAAAATACTTAATTTCAGACACGACAGTACCTGATAATTAAATTATCTGTTGATCTGGAATATAAACTATCGGTATTTGAGTTTATTAACCGCTCGAGAACAATCGTTCACACTGCTTAACCCCATGCACCCACCCCTGCCCTAACTGCTCACAGACAGTACGTACCTTATGCGCGGCACCAACCCAGTGCTTGAATGGGCTTTCGAAATGCTTACTGAGATAACACCAGTTATTGGGATTAATATTTAAACGTCGAAGGATGGGAGGTATATAAGCCGGTATATGGCCTTTCTTATCGTCTCTTAATATACGCCCTGTCCAGTCTACCAGTTCCATGTAATCCGTTAGCTTGAATGGCAAGCCCTCTGGCATATCTTTTCTGGGATTACCCGCAAAGGGATAGAGTTGCTTTACCTGCGCCCGCAGGTAATTAGGCTGCGGCTCATTCTCGGCCTGCCTGATACGTAAGTGTATGCTGGTAAATTCTGAATCTTCGGGTGTTTTTGCAAGACATGCACGTAGTGGATTGAGATCGACATAGGCCATACAGGCCATAAGCGCCTGCTCATCTAATAAGGCCTGGGATTTAAAGCGACCTTCCCAAAAGCGACCGGTAACCCGATCTTCTTTATTGGCTTCTCGGGCTATGGGTTCATTGGCACAGCGCATAAACCAGCTGATGTCCATCAGGCGTTCTCGCCAATGTGAAATGATCTCTTTTGCTAAATCCCTTTCTGCTTTGGTGGTAAGTGTTTTATTCTGATATCGAGTAATGAGCAACGACCCTTTAAATAAACGTTGCCAGCGTTCGATGACATCCTCATCGGACCACTGTAAGGCCTGCTCACGGTTGATATGCAGTACTGCATGATAGTGATTACTCATGACAGCATAGGCGCACAGATCAATGGCAAAGACCTGGGCCAGCTCTATCAACCGCGCCTCTATCCAGCCCTTACGGTGCTCAAAGTTTTTACCGGTAAGATGGTCATCACCGCAGAGAAAGGCTCGGCGTACACAGCGTGATACACAATGATAGTAAGGCGTTGAATCGAGTGCAACCAGTGTTTTCCTGGGTCGGGGCATAATTGAATCCTTTCAATATGTGATTTATTAAGACATTAACGAACAGGATGCTTTCTAGTCAAGTTTTTTATGGGTGTCTTAGTTATTCTTGTGTCTTAGTTATTCATTCACCATTACTACAATCAGCGTTATACTTATTAACAGCTTTTTGTGCAAGTTGCTGCGCTATTTCCCTGGCTTTTTTTGCGGCTCTGACATTTCCACCCCAGTGTATTGTAAAAACAGATCCGCTGGTATGATTTGATTCTGGTATATCTGTGCATAATGGCATAATTTTTTCTCATCTATTTGTATTTAAGTTATACCTGTTAATAACAGGAA
>JAOUMO010000119.1 GCA_029881425.1 Gammaproteobacteria bacterium | reverse complement strand
AACCCATTGGGCGTGCTCATCCACACCGACGTCACCAAACAAAAAAGGGCTACCCAGAAATCGGGTAACCCTTTGTTGTTTGGTGGAGACGGGGGGAATCGAACCCCCGTCCGCAAGTACTCTGCCTTAGGCTCTACATGTTTAGATTGCGCTATTTAGTTTAATCATTCAGTCTCCAGCGCTTCAGGATACTGAGCAACGATCCCGTTTAGAGTTTAGTGAAGTGACCTCAGGCTGATCACAACGCGATCCTGTATAGGGTGACCCCTGGAATCTGAAGCCTACAGGCGAGCCTCAGTCAGAGGGCGTTAGACTGGTTATTAAGCAGCTAAAGCGTAGTTGTCGTCGTTGGCAACTAAATGGTTTGCAGCTGTATTAACGAGGTGATCTGCGCCTCGACATGCACCTTAAGGTTTCGCCACCCACGTCGAAGCCATGTCGTCCCCGGATATGGTGGTTAAGCCATTGTTGAATTGTACCGATAGATAGACCACTTGGGTAGCAGCAAGTTCCGTATTGTTTATTAATTGAGTAGTGGGGGGGGATTAACCGTTGGCTTGTGTTGCATATCGGTAACAGTTACGCCCCGATTGTTTTGCCCTGTACATGGCTTTATCAGCCTGGGATACGAGTTCATCGGCATTTTTGTCATCATTTACCAGTAAATCAATGCCAATACTTATGCCCAGGTAGCATTCATGACCCTGGGGGAGGAAGGGGTCTATAAATGTATCGATGAGGCGCTGGGCTATTATGCTGATTTCTTCTTCACTGCCTGATTTTGGCAAAATAATAGCAAACTCATCCCCTCCAAGTCGGGCAATAGTATCGGTTTCACGTAAGGTCTGCCTCAGTCGATCAGCGACTTCCTGTAGTACGAAGTCACCTGCGTCGTGGCCCAGCTCATCGTTAATGGGTTTAAAGTTATCCAGGTCCAGGTACATTAGTGCCATGGGGGTTTTGTCTCTACGTGCATGGGACATTTCCAGGACGAGTTTTTCATGGAATAGTTGGCGATTAACAAGTCCGGTCAGGCTGTCATAGAAGGCGAGCTGCCTGATTTCCTGCTCCATTGTCCTGCGCTTTAGCATGGCCTGGGTTAACAGGGCTGTGCCTATGGTCGCCGTGATTAGTATTATTATATAGAGCAGGATCAAGAGTTTGCGTGTATCCCGCATTTGTTCTTCAATCAAAGAGTCAGGGATATGGCTTACCAGCTTCCAGATGGGCCAATGACGTCCGGTGGTGCTTTTGTTCAGGCTTATTATGCTTTGCAGCTTTTCGGTATCGTATTCTACATTTTCTACGATGAAGGTCCCCTGTGGTGTTTCCAGGCTTCCAGTCGATTTTTCTTTTAGTTCTTTCCAGGTCTCGGGGAAGCTGTGTGAGAAATCTAATTTTGATTTGTCCTTGAACATAAATGCCCAGAGTAGTTCTGTTTTATTACCATATAGCCAGTACCCGTTCTCATCGAGCAACATGAGTTGGCCGAAGGCTATGGCTTCAGCTTGTGCAATCTTATCAAGTAATTTATTCGCATTAAAATTGATTACGATAACACCACTTTTGATCCCATGCCTGTCAGCCACTGGCGTCACAATACGAATCATGGGTTTATAAGGTATTTCGACCACATTATTTTCGATATTCAGATCCATTGGAGATATAAAAATCTCACCAGGCTGTAGTGCCATCCCTTCCTGAAAATAGTAACGCGTACTTTTGTCCTGTAACTTGTTGGCGGGGGTAATGCTGACATGGTTGTTCACACGCTGAATGCGGATAATTTCTTTTCCCGTCTCATCGAGGAAGCGGGCCTGATCATAGAAATCTTTGATTCTAACCAGGGTCTGGTAATCATTTTGTAGTTCTGGCAGTGAGTGCCTGTTGCCCTGCATCAACTCCTGGAGATCTATCTGGCTGGCTAGTAGCAGTGCGTCCAGTGCCACATGATTGAGTTGTTCAAGGAAGCTGCTACGGATTAATGCGAGTTCATTCATTTCATGGTTAACAATTTCCATTTTACGTTTCTGGTACTGTTTCTCATAGGTGGAGATCAGCACCATCAGCAGCAGGGTCATGAGAAGGGCATAGCCCAGTAAATTGCTCGATACCGTGATATCAAATCGGGGCTTTTGTTGTTTTGCCTTTAAGTCGTGTTTTGATGCGGGTTTTAGAACAAGTGTGTAGATTGCCAGTGACGCGCCCAGTGTAAGTACAATGGTATCAAAGAGTGTGGTCTGCCAGTCCGCTATTGGTAGGGTGAATACATCCAGGGTTAGCATCACCAGTGCTTCAAAGCCAAATACAATGGCGCCAATTTTTATCTGGATCCACTCACTGCTGTGATCACGAATGGTAACCAGGGACTGGCTCACCATGATTTTTACGGTGATTATGGCTATAAGTGAAACAATTAAGGCATCAAAAAGGGCAGGTAACCAGGAACCGAGAGTGTCCAGTGTGGTCACTGCCAGTAAGAGCATGATCAGGGTCTCGGTGATGGCGATGACCAGCGCAAGGGTAATGAGTGCTTTTTTCATGTATGTCGGCTGATGTATTTGTAAAACTTACTTATATTTTCGTATTGTAGTATCTATCAAGCCCGGTTGCTGATTGATTGGGTAATTGCACCTGCTTCGTTAAGTATCTGATGAATTCTCCCGATCAAGTTAGCTCTCTGGTAGCGGCAAGTTCCACATTGCTTTAAAATCCGCATTTCTGACTCAATCACTGTTAGCAATTTACTGGGACTACCAATGCACTATTTCCGTGGCTCACCCGCGTTATCTACCTTCCGTGTCGAGAAACTGCTGCTGCAGTGTCAACAGCAGTTGCCTGCGATCAGGGCGGTGCATACCGAATATATTCATTTTGCCGATATCGAGGGCGAGCTGACGGCGGATGAGCAGGGTATCCTGGATAAGTTATTGAGCTACGGGCCTGCCTATAACCCCGAGGCCATGACCGGCGAGCTGATCCTGGTGACGCCACGGTCGGGCACTATCTCGCCCTGGTCATCGAAGGCCACGGATATTGCCCATAACTGCGGCCTGTCGAAGATCCTGCGCCTGGAGCGCGGTATTGCCTATTATATAGAGTCGGCTTCCAGCCTGTCGGCAGCAGACAAACAGCTCATCCATACACTCATCCATGACCGCATGATCGAAATGGTACTGGCCGATTTTGCCGATGCGGCGTGCCTGTTTAGCCATACCGAGCCGGCCCCCGGTGGCCACGTCGATATACTCGCTGGTGGCCGCGAGGCGCTGGTTGCGGCGAATACCGATCTCGGCCTGGCCCTGTCCGAGGATGAAATTGATTACCTGATGGCCCATTTTAGCTCGATTGGCCGTAACCCAGGTGATGCGGAACTGATGATGTTTGCCCAGGCGAATTCCGAGCACTGCCGCCACAAGATCTTTAATGCGGACTGGATTATCGACGGCAAGCAGCAGGATATCTCGCTGTTTGGCATGATCCGTAATACCTATAAGCACGCACCAGAGAATATTCTCAGCGCCTACCACGATAACTCGGCGGTGATGGAAGGGTCGGATGCCGGTCGTTTCTTCCCCGATGTGGTGAGCGGTGAATACAGCTTCCACCAGGAGCCCATGCCCATCCTGATGAAGGTGGAGACCCATAACCACCCCACGGCGATCTCACCCTTTCCCGGTGCGGCGACCGGTTCTGGTGGTGAAATCCGCGATGAGGGTGCCACGGGCCGGGGCTCCAAGCCCAAGGCCGGGCTCTGTGGCTTTTCGGTCTCCAACCTGAAGATTCCCGGCTTTAACCAGCCCTGGGAGACCGACCACGGTAAACCGGGCCGCATCGTTAGCGCGCTGGACATCATGCTCGAAGGCCCGCTGGGTGCCGCGGCCTTTAATAATGAGTTTGGCCGACCCAATATCAACGGCTATTTCCGTACCTTCGAAGAGACCGTGCCCGGTGTCGAGGGCGATGAAATTCGTGGTTACCACAAGCCGATCATGCTCGCCGGCGGTTACGGCAATATGCGTAAGCAGCATATCGATATGAAGACCATGCCCGTGGGCACACCCATTATCGTACTCGGTGGCCCGGCGATGCTGATTGGTCTCGGCGGTGGTGCGGCCTCGTCTATGGCCAGTGGCACCAGTGCCGAGAACCTGGACTTTGCCTCGGTACAGCGCGGTAACCCGGAGATGCAGCGTCGTTGCCAGGAAGTCATCGATCGTTGCTGGGCGCAGGATGAGGTGAACCCGATTATCTGGATTCACGATGTCGGCGCCGGCGGTATCTCCAATGCCTTGCCCGAGCTGGTGAATGATGGTGGCCGTGGTGCTGAATTCGAGTTACGCGAAGTGCATATCGATGAGCCGGGCATGACGCCCCGCGAGATCTGGAGTAATGAGTCCCAGGAGCGTTATGTACTGGCGATCGAGGCCGGTCAGCTGGCGGCCTTCAAGGCACTGTGTGAGCGCGAGCGCTGCCCCTATGCGGTACTGGGCCTGACCACCGAGGCGATGGAGCTGAAGGTGCATGACCGTCACTTTGACAATTTCCCGGTCGATATGCCGCTGGATGTATTGCTGGGTAAGCCACCTAAAATGACCCGCGACGTGCGTCATCTGCCTGTCACCCACCGTGCCTTTAGCACCGCCGATATCGAGATGAATGATGCCGTCGAGCGCGTGCTGCGCCTGCCTTCGGTGGCCGATAAAACCTTCCTCATCAGCATCGGCGATCGCAGCGTTACCGGGCAGATCGTGCGTGACCAGATGGTGGGTCCCTGGCAGGTGCCGGTGGCCGATGTCGCGGTCAGCACCAGTTCGTTCGATGTCTATAGCGGCGAGGCGATGGCGGTGGGCGAGCGTACCCCCGTGGCCCTGCTGGATGCGGCCGCCTCGGGACGCATGGCAGTAGCGGAGGCGATTACCAATATTGCCGCCACCTCGATCCGAAAATTAAGCGATCTTAAATTATCCGCCAACTGGATGGCGCCGGCGGGTCATCCCGGTGAGGATGCGCTGCTGTTTGATACGGTGAAGGCGGTGGGCATGGAACTGTGTCCCCAGCTGGGTATAGCGATTCCGGTGGGCAAGGATTCGATGTCGATGAAAACCGTGTGGCAGCAGGACGGTGAACAGCGTGCCGTTACCGCGCCCCTGTCATTAATCATTACCGCCTTTGCACCGGTGGTTGATACACGCAAAACCCTGACGCCCCAGTTAACGAATGCGACCGATACCAGCCTGTTAATGATCGATCTTGGCCTTGGCCAGAACCGCATGGGTGCATCCTCGCTGGCACAGGTCTACAAACAGGTGGGTGATACCCCGGCCGATCTCGACGATGCAGAACTACTTAAGTCGTTCTTTGCGGCGATTCAGCAGTTGAATGCCGAAGATAAACTGCTTGCCTACCATGACCGTTCTGACGGCGGCCTGTTCGTTACCCTGTGTGAAATGGCCTTTGCCGGTCACTGTGGTGTGGTCATAGAAACCGGTGTACTGGGTAGGGATGCAGTAGCGGCACTATTTAATGAAGAACTGGGTGCCTTAATCCAGATTAAATCGGCCGATATTGAAGCCGTCATGGACTGCCTGCGTGAACACGGCCTGGACGATGCGGCGCATGTCATCGGCGGCGTGCAGGCAGCGGATGAAATCCTCATTACCCACCACGAAAATGAAGTCTTCAGGCGCTCACGTATCGAGTGCCAGCGTATCTGGTCGGAAACCACCTACCAGATGCAGTCGCTGCGAGATAACCCGCAGTGTGCGCAGCAGGAATATGATCGTGTACTGGATGCAAAAGACCCGGGCATGCATGCCCAGCTGAGTTTCGATATTAATGACAATGTCGCAGCCCCCTATATTGCCAAAGGTGAAAAACCCCGCATGGCGATATTACGTGAGCAGGGCGTCAACGGCCAGATCGAGATGGCGGCAGCCTTTGACCGTGCCGGTTTCACCTCGGTGGATGTGCACATGAGTGACATCCTCAGTGGTCGCGTGCAACTGGCCGACTTTAAGGGCCTGGTGGCCTGCGGAGGCTTCTCCTACGGTGATGTGCTGGGTGCCGGCGAGGGCTGGGCGAAAACGATTTTGTTCAATAACAAAGCGCGTGATGAATTCAGCGCCTTCTTTAACCGTGACGACAGTTTCAGTCTCGGTATCTGCAACGGTTGCCAGATGATGGCGAACCTGAAAGAGCTGATCCCCGGTGCCGAAAACTGGCCACATTTTGTGCGTAACCTGTCGGAGCAGTTCGAGGCGCGCTTCAGTATGGTCGAGGTCATGGATTCACCCTCGATCATGCTACAGGGCATGGCCGGCTCACGTATGCCGATTGCAGTGGCGCATGGTGAAGGCCGTGCCGAGTTCAAATCAGCCGATCAGGTCGTGCAGAGCCACACGGCCTTACGTTTTGTTGATCACTATGGCCAGCCCACCGAGACCTATCCGCTGAACCCCAATGGTTCGTCACAGGGTGTCACCGGTTTCACCACCACCGATGGTCGCGTCAGCATCATGATGCCGCATCCCGAACGCGTCTTCCGCGCGGTGCAGAACTCATGGCATCCTGCCGAATGGCAGGAAGACAGCCCCTGGATGCGGATGTTCCGCAATGCGCGTGTGTGGGTGGGTTAGGCCTCTAATAAAGAAAAGCAAAGGAAAACGCGAATGGACGCAAATAAACGCAAATGTCTGGTTTATGCGCCTGTGGCGCATTACACAAAATGCATATGTTATTATTCGCGTTTATTTGCGTCCATTCGCGTTTTCTTTTCATCCAGCTCCCAGCCAATACACAAAGGCCACCACGCTCCGTGATAAATTTGTGAGAATTTCAGGCTGAACTCTGCCTACACTCTAAATGTCTTCTATTACAGATTAAGCTGGATACGGTAACCAGATCGGATTCAGGCTTGAATAAGAATAATGTTTAGACTCTTAGGATGTCCCCGCCATGAGTATCATAATCAAAGCTGCCGATGCGATTAAACCATCTGAAATAACCCCCGAAGCG
>JAOUMO010000118.1 GCA_029881425.1 Gammaproteobacteria bacterium | reverse complement strand
TCCGGATGAATATCCACCGGCATACCACGACCATCATCCACAGCACCCAGTGAACCGTCTCTATATAATGTCACATCGATACGGGTGGCGTAGCCGGCAACGGCCTCATCGACACTGTTATCGATAACTTCCTGTGCCAGGTGATTGGGGCGGGTCGTATCCGTATACATCCCCGGGCGCTTTTTAACGGGATCCAGCCCGGTTAATACTTCAATGGCCGAAGCGTCGTATGAACTCATTCGTTATTCTCATGTTAATAATGCTGCTTTGCGCTCGAACTATAAAAGACTTGGGGCTAAGACGCAAAGCAACAAATAGATATTTTTGCCCGGACGTGAAGCCCGTCCCCATCTTAATTTACCCCGGCTTTCCAGATTATCCACATTGCCTATATACTTCAGGCCATGAGCATCGAAGCCGCCAACCCCTATATTAACGCCACCGTCACCGCCTCTGCCGGTAGCGGCAAGACCTGGATGCTGGTCACCCGCATTGTGAGACTACTGCTCGAGGGCGTTGAGCCCGGCAGCATACTGGCACTCACCTTTACCCGTAAGGCCGCCGGTGAAATGCAGCAGCGTCTCGCCGAGCGCCTATTACAACTGGCCATAAGCGACGATGCCACACTGGATAAATTGCTGGAGGAACTCGGCCTGCTCCCCGGTGATGACTACCGCCAGCGCGCCCGGGCGATTTACGAATTTCACCAGTATTGCGACTTTCCCGTGCGCACCCAGACCTTTCATTCCTTCTGCCAGGATATACTCGCGCGTTTTCCACTCGAGGCCGATGTCCCCCCCGGCTTTGATTTACTGGACAACGAAGCACTCATGGTGCAACAGGCCAAAGAGGCGCTCTTTAACCAGGCCGCCTTAAATATGGAAGGTAAGCTGGCCGAGGACCTGCAACATCTTGGCGATGCCTGTGACAGCCTGTTCAATATGCAAAAGGCGCTGGATAGTTTTTTGCAGCATCGCAGTGACTGGTGGGCCTTTACGGAACATACCGATGATCCCTGTGGCTATGCCACACAGCACCTGCAGCAACAACTGGATATCGACAGCAATACAGATCCTCTCGACTCTTTTTTTAATACCAGAAATATCGACAGCCTCAAAACTTTTGCCCAACTGCTAGCCAGAAATAATAACGCGACCAACCTCGCCTTTGCCGATACCCTGGCAGCCTGCTTTGTTGATGAAAACTTTGATCGAGCCAGGTTCAATATTATTTATGGCTGTTTTTTCACAACAGCAAACGCACCCCGATCCAGGAAAGACAGTAAGACCCTGAGAAAAAAACTGGGTGATGATGATGCCGAGCGGTTGCTGGAACTGAATGAACGACTCACAGAGCGCTTACTCGACACCATCGACCAGATCAACAAACAGCAAACCCTGCAACTGAACCAGTTATGGTATCGCTGCGGTAATGCCTACATACAACATTACCAGCAACTGAAACAGGAATTACGTTTACTGGATTTCACTGATCTCGAATGGCGCACATATCAATTGTTAAAACACTCTGATAATGCGATGTGGGTGCAATACAAACTGGACCAACGGATAAACCATTTTTTAATTGATGAGTTCCAGGATACAAACCCCACACAATGGCAATTGATCCTGCCGATACTGGAAGAAATGGCAGCATCGGCGAGCGAACGTCACCGTAGTATTTTCCTGGTGGGCGATGAGAAGCAGTCCATTTACAGTTTCCGGCGAGCCAAACCGGAACTACAGGCCCAGGCGTCCAACTGGTTACAGCAGAGACTCGATGCAAGGGCCTTCCCGCTGAATAAATCATGGCGCTCATCACCCGCTATCATCGAGTGTGTTAATGAAGTTTTTTCCGATGAATATTATCAACGGTTACTCCCCGGTTTTAGTACCCATGAAACGCACCAGCAGTCACTACCAGGAAAAGTAGCCCTGCTGCCATTACTGCAGGATGAAAAACCTGCAAAAGATGATGCGGAATTTATTAGTGAGTTACGTAATCCACTCTATACACCACGCGCAGAAGAGGACAGTATATTCCTGCAGGAAGGCAAGAATATTGCGCGCAGTATCCAGTCACTGATCGACAATAAAATAGCCATTCAGCATGGCGATGAAACACGTGCGATTGATTATGGTGACATTTATATCCTGTTACGCAAACGCTCCCATGTTGCCTATTATGAACAGGCCCTGAGGCAGGCGGGCATCCCCTACCTCGGCACCAATAAGGGCACTTTTCTCGAGTGCCTTGAAATCCAGGATATGGAAGCCCTGCTCGACAGTTTGATTACACCCTTCAATAATCTTACCCTGGCACAGGTGTTAAAATCGCCCCTGTTCGATGCATCAGATAATGACCTGATGATGATCGCAAAACATAAAACCAGTAAGCTCTGGTTCGAGCGCATTCTTGATTTACAGTCACAACTGGATGAGGCGCACCCTGTGCACCGTGCAGCAAGCTGTTTGCAACGCTGGCAGTCACTCACCGATAAAATACCTGTACATGATTTACTCGATCGCATTTTCAGTGAGGCCAACCTGCTGGCGCGTTATGATGCCGCTGCCCCCGATGCATTGAAGCCCAGGGTCCAGGCGAACCTGAACCGGTTCCTGGAACTGGCACTGGACCTGGACAGCGGGCGTTACCCAAGCCTGATACATTTTTTACAGCACATCAGGAACCTGAAGACACTTAACATGAATGCGCCCGATGAGGCACCCATGGAAACGGCCCAGCCCCGGGTGAAAATAATGACCATACATGCCAGCAAGGGTCTCGAGGCACCGGTGGTTTACCTGGTCGACAGTGTCTCTACAAAAAAAGACAAGTCATCACTATCGACCCTGGTTGACTGGCCCGTTGATCAATTACAGCCACAGTGTTTCCATCTCATCCCTTCATCAAAAAACAGGGACACCTACTCCAGTGCGCTGGTTGAACAACAGAAATATATAGAACAACGGGAAGATGGCCACCTGTTATATGTAGCCCTCACCCGTGCACGACAATTTTTATTTGTCAGCGGCTGTAAACCGGACAGGACAGCCAATCTTGACTGGTACACACCGGTTAAACGCGCTATCGAAAAACTGGGGGATAACGAAACCGAATTTTGTAGCGGGGAAATAATTTCCGCCGATAAGCCAACAACGGTAGACGTTGACACTATTATCGAATTCGACCCGGCCCTGACAAAAAAATTATCAAACCTGCCCAAAGTTGACAGCATCATCGCCCCCAGCAGGACGACTGAAAACAGTGACTATGGTAGTGGCGATGAGGATGCAAAGATACGCGGCATCGCAATCCATCGATGCCTTGATTTATTAAGCAGGCCGCTACCCTTTAGTACAGCAAACATCAAACAGATGCTCTGCAGTGAACTCAATATAGCCGGCGACACGATTGAGATAAAACAGTGGCTGGATGAGGCACAATCCCTTATTGAAAACCCACAACTGGCCCGCGTATTTTCGTTAGATACCAATAGCAAAATATTTAATGAATGCCCGGTGCATTACCAGAAAGATAATCAACTGGTGTACGGTATCATCGACCGCCTGATCGTCGGCCCCGATGAGGTATTAATTATTGATTACAAGACCCATCAACAGGCGAATAAAAACACCCTGGCCTCACTGGCGAAAAACTACACACAGCAGATGCAACTCTACGCAGAAGCCATAGGCAAGGCATGGCCCGATAAAACAATAAACACGGCACTCTTGTTTACCCACTGTGCCACGCTATATCCCCTGAACATTCACTAAGTAAGTACCCAGCAGCAGCGACTATTCAATGATCCCGCTGATGATTGTTAGCGCCCATAAAAAAGGCCAGGCCCAGGGACTACCCCCAAACCTGACCCTTTCCACTGATCACTTGTGACTTATAACTATCCTACAAACCGAGCGATTCCATCTGCTTGATCATTTTCTCGGCGGGCACATAACCCGGGGTCAAGGTACCATTTTCCAGCATAATCGCCGGTGTACCCCGAATACCCAGTGTTGACGCCAGTTGTTTATGCTTTTCAATAGGATTGTCACAGGTTTTTGCCTCAATCTCTTCACCGGACTTGGCTTTGTCCATACTCATATTTCGATCTTTGGCACACCAGACGCTCACAGAAGTATCAAAACTCTGCTTACCCTTGAAGGGTACAAAGATGTAACGAACCTTCACGCCGGCGGCCATATACTGGTCCATTTCCTGGTGCAGGCGACGGCAATAGGGGCAATCAATATCGGTAAAGACGGTAATGGTATGCTTGACGTCACCCTCGGGCTTATACACCAGCATATTTTTCTCACCCAGCTGATCCAGTGCATTAGTACGTGCAATGCCCCGGGTGGCTTCGGTCAAATTCTGGCGTTTTACCATATCCAGCAAATCACCATCCAGTACATAACGTGCATCTTTTGTTGTATACATGATATTCGCACCCGCCAGTACCTCATAAAGCCCCGGAATAGGTGTGGCCTTAATCACTGCCTCGGCCGCCATCGGCATTTTAGCCGCCAGTACCAGGCGCAGGGCCTTGATATCATCTGATTCTGCTGCAACAGCCAAATTAAATACCAGCAACAGTGGCAATACACAGATTTTTACGAGTAATTTCATCATGAATAGTTTCTCTTTCTCAAATTGATAGGCTGTAGACCCGGCACATTATAAATAATTCACCTGACAATTCATTGTTGAAACGTTTATTTTACAAAAAAAATATGCCAACAAGGACTCAGGCCCTGGGGTGATGCTGGTGATAAAGGGATTTCAGGCGCTGGTCCGCCACATGGGTATAAATCTGTGTGGTAGAGATATCCGTATGGCCGAGCAGCATCTGCACCACGCGCAAATCGGCGCCATGGTTCAATAAATGGGTGGCGAAGGCATGACGAAGTGTATGGGGCGACAGGCTATTAGTGTCTATACCCACCTTAAGGCCATAACGCTTGATCAGGTACCAGAAGGCCTGCCGGCTCATCGCCCTGCCCCGGTTGGTGATAAACACGTCATTGCAGGGCAGTTTCCGTGCCATGAGTTCTGGCCTGCCCTGCCGTAAATAGCGCTGTAGCCAGCTCAGGGCCTCTTCGCCCAGAGGCACCAGGCGTTCCTTGCCGCCTTTACCGGTGACCCGGACTACACCGGGATCCATCGATAGTTCACCCAGTTGCAGGCCCACCAGTTCACTCACGCGTAAACCCGTGGCATAGAGCAGTTCTAGCATGGCACGATCACGCAACCCCAGGGCGGCCTCCACATCAGCGGCATTAATCAGATCCTCCACCTGCTGTTCACTCAGGGTTTTGGGCAGGGGTTTTTCGGGTTTGGGGGCCTCGATCAGTGCCGTAGGGTCCAGCTGGATCCTGTTTTCCCGCAATTGCCAGGCATAAAAACGACGCAAACTGGATAACAACCGTGCTGCAGAACGGTTTTTACCCCCCTGCTCATAAATATGGGCCAGGTAGGCCTGTACATCGGACTCTGTTACTGACAGCAGGGCCGATGACTGCCCGCCCAACCAGAGGGCAAAACCCGCCAGGTCATTACGGTAAGCCGACAGGGTATTTTCACTTAGCCCCTGCTCCATCCACAGCGCATCACTAAACTGTTCGATAGTGGCCTGTTCGTTGCTGCTTAACTGATCGGATCGTGACATAGTAACAATTGAGCTTCATCAAACCTTTAACACGGGTGATTCGGTAACAATACACTATATAATACTACCCGAATCATCCACCAGGGATCACCCTATTAAATGAGTTTAGATATCTGTACAGTTATTCTTGCCGGCGGTCGCGGTAAACGCATGCACGGTGAAGACAAAGGACTCATTGAATGGCGGGGCAAACCCCTGATCGAACATATCCTGCAACGACTACCCGCCGACCATGGCCAGATACTGATTAATGCCAATCGCAATATAGAACACTATCAAAAATACAATTACCCGGTGATTAGCGATTCGATTGCCGATTACCAGGGACCACTGGCCGGCATTCTTAGCGCGATGCAGCAATGCAGCCATGAATACCTGCTCTGTCTGCCCTGTGACTCACCGAGACCACCCGAAAACATGCTACAGCGGCTCACGCAGTGCCTGCAGCAGAATAACGCCTGTTGCGCCCTGTGTCACGATGGCGAACGCCTGCAACCGCTGTTTGCGCTCCTCTCATGTCAGCTTCAGGTCCAACTTGAACAATTCCTGCAAGCAGGTGAACGTAAGGTCCATGCCTTTTTTGACGCACTCAATCCGGCTATCTGTGATTTTTCTGACCAGGCCGAGTGCTTTCATAACTTAAATACACCGGATGACCTGCAATGATTGAATTTGAAAAGCCCCTACTGGGTTTTGCTGCCTTCAGTGGTACGGGAAAAACCACCCTGCTGGTGCAATTGTTACCGATACTCAGAAACAAAGGCCTGCGCATAGCCATGATCAAACATGCGCACCATAAATTTGATGTGGATAAACCGGGCAAGGACAGCTATGAGTTGCGCAAGGCTGGTGCCTCACCCATGCTAATCAGTTCCAGTCGACGCATTGCCATTATGATCGACCGGGAAGAAGAACAGGAACCCCAACTGGATGAGCTGTTAAGCTATATCAAACCAGGGGATATCGACCTGGTACTGGTCGAAGGTTTTAAGCAATGGCCCTTCCCTAAAATTGAATTACACCGTCCACAACTGGGCAAACCCTTAATCTTCCCCGATGATGATAATATAATCGCCATTGCCCACGATAATACTTTGAGTGTAACGCCCGATATCCCGATCATGGATATTAATAATGTCGAACAGATTGCAGAATTTGTCCTTAACTTTAGCCAGAACAAGCCAACACTATGAATGATTCTACTTTTCTTTCTTTTGAACAGGCCCTTGAACATATCCAGCAGGGCGTTAAACCCCTTAAGGGTAAACGCAACGTTACCATTCGCGAAGCACTGGACTGCGTACTTGCCGATGACGTCTGCGCACCAATGGATGTGCCGCCCTTTATTAATTCGGCCAT
>JAOUMO010000117.1 GCA_029881425.1 Gammaproteobacteria bacterium | reverse complement strand
TTATTATTCGTACTAATACAAACCGGCGTTAGATCGGCTCACTATAAAAACAACCGCTTCAGCCATAGAAGCCAGCATCTTTCCTCAGCATGCTTGTCAGTATTAATTCAAAGGGAACAGCAAATACCCCACAGCCTGGAACTGGTTTCATGCTGTTTACTCAACTATAAGTTAATCAGATTACCCACTTTTTGGGTTGGGTAGTCACCACCGACAGAGGAAGCTGAGATGTCTTTTGATAGCTTTGCAGCAGCACATTCAACCATTCTCTGGTTGAGCTTTATTATCGCCTTTATCATGGGCCTGGTCGCCACCAAAACCAATTTCTGTACCATGGGTGCCATCTCGGACCTGGTCAACATGGGTGACTCAGGGCGTATTCGCGCCTGGTTCCTCGCTATTGCCGTAGCCATACTGGGCGTCACCCTCCTTGAGTCCATGCAGCTCATCAGTGTCGATGCCACGCGCCCACCCTACCGTGGCAGTAATTTTGCGTGGCTGGAATATATTATAGGTGGCGTCATGTTTGGTATTGGTATGACCCTGGGCAGTGGCTGCGGTAACAAGACGCTGATCCGTATCGGTGGCGGTAACCTCAAGTCCATCGTGCTGTTTGCTGTCATTTCTGTTTGTGCCTACTTCATGGTGAACCCTTTCCCCGGTACGGATAAGACCATTTACTCGGTTGTTTTCTATGACTGGACCAGTGCCGCCAGTATCAGCATGGCTGGCCAGCAGGACCTGGGCTCGATCCTGTCACGCCTGAGCGGTGCCGAGACTGGCACGCTGAGACTGGCGCTGGGCCTGCTCATCGGTGCAGGGCTGATTGGCCTGGTCTTCCGCTCGGCAGATTTCCGCAGCACCCGTGACAACATCCTGGCCGGTGTTGTCATTGGCCTGTGCGTACTGGGCGCCTGGTATGTCAGCAGTGGCATGGCGACTATCGATATTGATGGTGAGACCTATAGCTGGACCAGCTATGCCAGTGACGATAACTGGAGCATGCTCGAAGAAAGTAAGCGCCCCGACGGCATTGCCGTGCAGTCCTATACCTTCATCAACCCGATTGGTGAAACGCTACGTTATCTCCTGAATGGCTTTGATAAGCGGGTATTCACCTTTGGCCTGGCGGCACTGTTTGGCGTGATTGCCGGTGCCCTGTTCTGGTCACTGGTTTCAAAAAGCTTCCGCATTGAATGGTTCGCTAACCTCAGGGACTTTATCACCCATATTATTGGCGGTATCTTCATGGGTATTGGTGGCGTACTGGCGCTAGGCTGTACTATTGGCCAGGGCATCACCGGCACGTCTACCCTTGCACTGGGCTCGATGCTGGCCCTGCTCTCCATTATCTTCGGCTGCGCGATGACGATGAAAATCCAGTATTACAAGATGCTCTATGGAAAAGAGGCGACCTTTATAAAGGCCTTTGTCACCGGCCTGGTCGATTTCAAATTACTGCCCGAGTCCCTGCGCTCACTGGAAGCACTCTAGCCCAGGCGGGGATGGGCAGGCCCCATCCCCCTGCGCCCCATGCTACAATCGCCGCATGTACTTCTATGACTTTCTCACCCTGCTGACGGCTGCCTTTGCCGGCAGTTTAATCGGTAGCTTTTTACTGCTCACGATGATCGTCAAACCCCTGATTTCAAAGCAGCTCAATCATTCCCAGTGGCTGTTTGTCTACCGGCGCTTTTATCGTTTAAATATGGTCCTGAGCCTGCTCGGCGGCCTGCTCGCAGCGCTGCTAAAATACCAGCAGGCCGCATTCGTACTGGCGATTCTTGCGGCCAGTTACGTGTTTGCCAATATGCACATCCTCAAGGGCTTTTTGAGCCATTTTCAAACGCCATCAGCAGAACAGAACACCCGTAGCCTGGGCCTGCTCAAACTGGCCCAGAATGGCCTGCATTTTTTTCAGTTTCTGGCTGCTGCCTGGGTTATTTACTATTTAAAATAAGCCCTTGTTTCTATACTAGATTTAGTTTTTATCCACAGCTTATCCAGAATATACACACAACAAAATCCACAGCTTATAGTGCTTGACCTCTACTACACCCCCATATATAGTAGCTCGCATAATAATGATGTATCACGGACTGAATCAATAAGAACAAGATATCCACAAACCCCATGGCCAGTACGGCGCAACAGCTTTACAGGCCAGTTATAAAATAAACAGGGGTATTTTTAGACGGGACGTCTTGGTAAACACAGGCTTTATGCCCGATTCAGCTTTACAACAATAAAAGCGTAATCATACTGGCATGACCCACTCCATAGCCGTTATCAATACCCTACTGGTTGATATTAAAACTGTTAACCACGCCCTGCTTTTGCGACTCAAACAGATTGGTTTCAACACCACCCAACGCCTGGGTGAAGAAGACGAATACTCGGTCAAATCCCTTATCAACTGTAGCGACAACCTGGCTATCCAGTTTCTCACTATTACGGCCAGTCGTAACCAGTTTATCCAGCGCACCAGCTTTAGTGAACGCAAGGAAATAATCAGCTATCTACAGGGCCTGTTCAGCTGCATGAAACAGACCCGCAACACGCTGGAATTATTTAACCTGAATAAATACAAAATTATCCATGACAAGACCTTATGCTACACGAATGAAACAGGTGAAGAAGAACTGCTGCCACTTGTCAGGGCACTGGACTACATTGATTTACTCAAACCCTATTCGCGCATGCTGGAACTGGTCACTGCCCAGGAACGCATTCATGCCCTGTCAGCTGTACTCGAAACCTTGTTAAATAAGGATGTCTCTGCAGGACTGGTGCACCAGCAGCAGGATCATGAATTGACGGATGAGCAGACAAATGCCCTTGAACTGTCACATTACCTGGTGAAACAGGCCCTGTAATTTCAACAGGACCTTTTTTGTTTACTCGATAGGCCTGGATTCAATAATCGCTATCACACTTTTTTGACCGGGCTTCATAAAAGCGCTCACAGTTATAGGCACTCTGTTTGGCCTTATAACAGGCATTACGTGTCTGTATTGCATATTCACGGCACTCGCCCCAGCTCACATCCTTCGTACTATTTTGTTGCTGTTTTTTATTTTTCCAGGGATTATTGGTTTTTACCTGAGCCTGTGCCTGTGTTGCACCAAACTTCCTTTGAAACTCCGTGGCCAACTGCTTTTGCTCCGCCTGGCTTAATTCATGCGCCGAATGGTTTTTATTCAAAAATACGCCCTCTGCAAGGGCCATTGCACTACTGGATACCAACAAGCCACTAACAAGTAAAAATACAAAATTCTTCTTATATGAACACATAGAAACACTCTTTATTTAATTAAATAAGCACAAACTTCTGTATTTATAGTCAGCAGATTACAGAATGTAAAGCGACACAGGTGAAAAAACGACAGCGATTCAATGCCTTAGAAAGACAGTAGTTTTTTGCGGATAAAGGGGATAGCCAGTATCAGTAACAGGATCGCACTCAACAGGCTGACAAATTCAGGTAATAACTGGTGCGATGGCCCCACCTTGGCCAGGATTTCCAGTGAAAGGCGCTTGACCAGCATATCGAGTAACAGGGCCATAAACACACTGACGCCGGCAATACCTCCCAGGTAGACCAGGGTAACCTTCATGCCCAGCTCATTACGCAGCAGGATCAAACTGGCAATATTGGTTGCCGGACCCACCAGTAAAAACACCAGTACAGCACCAGGGGATACACCGGCAAGCAATAAACCGGCCGCTATAGGTGTCGAAGCGACCGCACAGATATACAGGGGTATACCCACCAGCAACATCACCAGTATCGCTGGGAACCCCTGCCATTGCTCGAGAAAACCCGGTGGGATCAGGGTAATCATCAGCCCTGCCACCAGGATGCCGATCAATAACCAACGTGAAATATCATCCAGTAAATCAGCGGCCGCAAATTTAATCGCCTGTTTTAGTCTTGAGGGCTCGGCCCTGCCAGCCATTGGTTCACTAGCACAACTGCCTTGACGGGTGTCAGGCGTACAACAGCTCGTGTTCGCAGAACCACAACAGCTGTCGGCTGTTTTCTGTACAGGTACAGGCACATCATCCACCAGCAGTGTCAGCATACCGGTAATCACGGCACTCATTAATGCCGCAAGGGGCCGATATATAGCCATCACCGGCCCCATCAGGGCATAGGTTACCGCCACCGAATCAATACTGGTTTCCGGTGTCGAGATTAAGAAGGAAACGGTCGCCTCCTTCGATGCCCCGGCCCGGCGCAGAGCCAGGGCTGCCGGTAACACCCCGCAGGAACACAGGGGTAAGGGCGCACCAAACAGGGCTGCCCGCGCCACCGCGGCAAAACCACGCCCGCCCAGCCAGCGTTTCATGGCATCCTCGGGGATATAGACCTTCACCAGCCCGGCCGCTAACAGGCCCAGAATTAACCAGAAGGCCATATCCTGATACACCGACCAGATATTATTCAACAGTTGAATCATGTTCGAAGTTTACCCCATTAACCCCAGCGCAAAATATAATCTGTGCGCTCATTTCACCATCAACAGAAAACATGGGGGGAAATATATTTAGCTGCCGCTTTTTTATTAACTCATCACAATCTGCCGGGTTAATAAGTGGCTCACAATAAGGTAAAATGGCGCACATTCCGAGATAAGCCCCCTGACCCATGAAGCACGTAGAATTATTATCACCCGCCGGTACCATTAAAAACATGCGCTATGCCTTTGCCTACGGCGCTGATGCCGTGTATGCCGGCCAGCCACGTTACAGCCTGCGTGTACGCAACAATGACTTTATGGAAGAGAATCTCGCCATAGGCATTAACGAGGCCCACCAGCAGGGTAAAAAGTTTTACATCACCTCGAATATCATGCCCCATAACAGCAAGATCAAAACCTTCATCGAGGATATGCGACCCGTTGTCGAAATGGGACCCGATGCCCTCATTATGGCGGACCCGGGGCTGATCATGATGGTGCGTGAGACCTGGCCAGAGATGCCCATCCACCTGTCGGTGCAGGCCAATACGGTGAACTATGCCACGGTCAAGTTCTGGCAATCGGTCGGCGTGGAACGCATTATCCTGTCGCGTGAATTATCACTGGATGAGATCGAAGAAATTCGCCAGCAGTGCCCGGATATGGAACTCGAAGTTTTTGTCCATGGCGCACTCTGTATCGCCTACTCCGGCCGCTGTTTATTGTCCGGTTACTTTAACCACCGCGATCCCAACCAGGGCACCTGCACCAATGCCTGCCGCTGGGATTACAAGACCACCCCAGCTGAAGAGAATGCCGAAGGTGTCTACAAACCCATGCTGTCAGATATGGGAGATGAACGAAACCCCCAGGCCGACCAGGTGGTGTTTATCGAAGAGGCTGGCCGCCCCGATGAGCTCATGCCCGTGGAGGAAGACGAACACGGCACCTACATCATGAACTCAAAAGATTTACGTGCCGTAGAACATGTGAAACGCCTGGTGGAAATTGGTGTCGACAGCCTGAAGATCGAAGGCCGTACAAAATCCCATTACTATGTATCGCGTACCGCACAAAGTTATAAGCAGGCAATCAATGATGCACTCAGGGGTGAAGAATTTAATCCTGAGCTGCTCGGCGTACTGGAAAATCTTGCCAACCGTGGCTATACCGATGGTTTTTATAAACGTCACCACACCCATGACTACCAGAATTATATGCAGGGTAATTCTGTCAGCAGGCAACAGCAATTCGTGGGTGAAGTCGTGGCCTACAATAAAGAAACCGGCATGGCGGAAATCGATGTCAAAAACAAATTTGGCGTCGGTGACAAACTTGAACTAATCAAACCCTCTGGCAATATCGACATTGTGCTTGAACATATGGAAGACCTTAAGGGCAATGCAATGGAGAGAGCCCTCGGTGGTGGTTACCAGGTAAAAGTTCCCCTGCCCGAGAGCATGGGTGAACTTGGCCTGATTGCACGATACATCGATGAGCCGATTATCACCTGAAAAGCTTTACGCCACCGAACACAAAATGGCGGCCAATCATTTAAAATCAAAAAGACAAGCGCATACAGTGCAAATAAACAACAATATCTTATTTATATGCTTGCGACACAATACGCCTGTTCAACAATAAATGAAAATTACTCGGCATCATAGCCCAGGTTAGGTGATAGCCAGCGCTCGGCTTCTGCCACACTCATACCCTTGCGTCGCGCATAATCTTCTACCTGGTCTCGGTTAATTTTTGCAACGGCAAAATAGCGTGAATCCGGGTGACTAAAATACCAGCCACTTACCGATGCTGCAGGCATCATTGCAAAATGCTCGGTCAATATAATACCTGCATTTTTTTCTGCATCCAGCAACTCCCATAGTGTTGCCTTCTCGGTATGCTCGGGACAGGCAGGATAACCTGGCGCCGGGCGGATACCCTTGTATTCTTCACTCACCAGTGCCTCGACATCCAGTGATTCATCAGCCGCATAACCCCAGTAGTCTTTACGTACTTTAAGATGCATCAGCTCGGCCAGTGCCTCGGCCAGGCGATCGGCCAGCACCTTTAACATAATGGCATTGTAATCATCGTGATCTTTTTCAAAACGCGCCACGTGTTCCTCTATACCCAGGCCGGTGGTCACTGCAAAGGCACCCATATAATCCTGCTGGCCTGATTCCTTTGGTGCAACAAAATCACTCAAACAGTAATTGGGGCGACCTGGAGGCTGTTCGGTCTGGGTACGCAGGAAATGTAGACGGGCCAAATCTTCTTTATTGTCTGTATCTTTATAAAGTTCTACGTCATCCTGTACTGCATTGGCCGGGAAAAAGCCTATGACCGCTTTTGCCTGTAGCCATTTTTCAGTAATGATCGTGTCCAGCATCTTCTGTGCATCGTTGAACAGTTTGGTGGCCTCTTCACCTTTTTCTGCATCACTTAAAATTTTAGGATAACGACCTTTAAGCTCCCAGGCGAAGAAGAAGGGCGACCAGTCGATATACTCTTTGATTTCATCGAGAGAAATATCATCGAATACTTTTACGCCGGTAAATGCAGGCACAGGTGGCGTGTAGTTATCCCAGT
>JAOUMO010000116.1 GCA_029881425.1 Gammaproteobacteria bacterium | reverse complement strand
TCGTGTTTTTATGGCTTTTGATTTTCATCTTTTCTGCGCACTTCCTTTTGCTGTATTCAATATTTAATTGTTCATTTATTTATTTTATTTTAGTACTCAACAGTGATTTAGGCGGCTGCCGCAATTTACGGTGTTAGGCGGCTGCCGCCTAACTCCCCTCATAATTATTATCGTTTTCATCATACTCCCTTCTTATTTCCTTGCAATCTCACTAACTACAACCTGCTTCATTGACAACCCAGCCCCGCCAAACATCAGATTATTACCATATAAACCAAAGACTTAACCATATAACCATTAATTGATTTTCCCACTATAGAATCTTCAACTAAAAAGTATTCCAGATTAGAACTTCAGCAACCTATGCAAAAGACAAACGCGACATTTATCTCTACTTGAGCACCTGTTTCTAAATATTAGCCACCTGCCATCCTGACAGGCAATGGCCTCACGATATATACAACCACAACCCACCTACCCCTTATCAAACCCCAAAATACTATTACTCTCCACCAGGATATAATCAAGAAAGGTACGCGCCACCAGCGACAGCTTTTTGCCCTTCAAATGCACCGCATACCAGCGCCGCCTGACCGGGAAGCCCTCCACATCCAGCACCACCAGCTTATGTGCGGCCTGCTCCAGCCGCAGGCTGTGTAATGAGAGTATGGCCAGACCCAGCCCGGCCATTACCCCCTGCTTGATCGCCTCGCTGCTGCCCAGCTCCATATAGGGCTCCACCTTGAGGCCCTTGTTTTTCAGTAAGCGATCAAAGACCAGGCGTGTTCCTGAGCCCACCTCACGTACCAGGAAGCGTTCACCGACTATGGCCTCTAGTGGTACGTTTTTCTGGCTGGCCAGTGGGTGATTGGGGTGCGCAACCGGCACCAGTATATTTTCGAGGAAGGGATAGGTCTCCAGCTGCTCGTCTTCCGGTATCTGCCCCATTACCACGAAGTCATCTTCATTATTATGCAGCCGCTGGATCACCCTGGCGCGGTTGGTAAACACCAGTTTTGGCTCGACTTCAGGATAACGGGCGAGAAAGGTACCCAGTAGATGCGGCATGAAATACTTGGAGGTGGTTACCACGGAGAGCTGCAGCGGGCCTTTTACCTCCCCCTTGAGGGATTCTACGGCATTTTTTAGCTCGCCCACCCGGGCAAGGATGTCACGGGAGGCCTGGTACATGGTTTTACCGGCTGCGGTGGGGAAAATCTTCTTACCGACCAGCTCAAACAGGGGCAGTCCCACCTGCTCTTCAAGACGTTTTATTTGAATAGAAACAGCAGGTTGCGTCAGGTGCAGCTCCTCGGCCGCACGCGTATAGCTGGCATTCCTGGAGACCGATTCGAACAGCTTTAATTGTTGCAAGGTAAAGTGCATAAACCACCTATCATATACAAATGTATATACATTTTATAACAACAATTAATTTTTATTAATGCTTTTTTGAAATTATAGTCCTCCCACGCTAAGCAATTAGCCACTCTCCGGGAACAATTACCGGATTAACAAAAAGTTTACTGGGCTGAGGGCAATTACCCCATCAGTCAAATTAAATACGAACTAGAGGATGCTAGCAATGGCTAAAACGTATGATGCCGGTGTTAAAGAATACCGCGAAACTTATTGGATGCCTGAATACACGCCCAAAGATACTGATCTTTTGGCCTGTTTCAAAATCACCCCTCAGGACGGTGTACCCCGTGAAGAAGTAGCCGCTGCGGTTGCTGCTGAATCTTCTACAGGTACCTGGACAACTGTATGGACTGACCTGTTAACTGATCTGGACTACTACAAAGGTCGCGCCTATGCGATTGAAGATGTACCCGGTGATGATACCTGTTTCTATGCATTTGTTGCTTACCCAATCGATCTGTTCGAAGAAGGTTCAGTTGTAAACGTACTGACGTCTTTAGTCGGTAACGTATTCGGATTTAAAGCACTGCGCGCCCTTCGCCTAGAAGATATCCGCTTCCCAGTTGCTTACGTTATGACCTGTAATGGACCACCACAGGGTATCCAGGTTGAGCGTGATCTATTAAACAAATACGGTCGTCCTATGCTGGGTTGTACTATCAAGCCTAAACTGGGTCTGTCTGCCAAGAACTACGGTCGTGCATGTTACGAAGGTCTGCGTGGCGGTCTTGACTTCACTAAGGATGACGAGAACGTTAACTCACAGCCATTCATGCGCTGGCGTCACCGTTTTGACTTCGTAATGGAAGCTATCCATAAAGCAGAAGCTGAAACCGGTGAGCGTAAAGGTCATTACCTGAACGTTACTGCACCGACTTCTGACGAAATGATGAAGCGTGCTGAATATGCGAAAGAAATCGGCGCACCTATCATCATGCATGACTACTTAACCGGTGGTCTGTCAGCTAATACTCAGCTGGCTCAGTGGTGTCAGGACAACGGTATGCTGTTACACATTCACCGTGCAATGCATGCGGTACTTGATCGTAACCCCCACCACGGTATCCACTTCCGCGTATTAACTAAAGTATTACGTCTGTCGGGTGGTGATCACCTGCATTCAGGTACTGTTGTTGGTAAGCTGGAAGGCGACCGTGATGCAACTCTGGGCTGGATCGACATCATGCGTGATTCATACATCAAAGAAGATCGTTCACGCGGTATCTTCTTCGACCAGGACTGGGGCTCAATGCCTGGCGTTATCCCAGTAGCATCTGGTGGTATCCACGTATGGCACATGCCTGCACTGGTTAGCATCTTTGGTGATGACTCTGTACTGCAGTTCGGTGGTGGTACACTAGGTCACCCCTGGGGTAATGCTGCAGGTGCTGCTGCAAACCGTGTTGCGGTTGAAGCGTGTGTTGAAGCGCGTAACCGTGGCGTTGAGCTTGAGAAAGAAGGTAAGGACATCCTTACTAATGCGGCCAAGTCTAGCCCAGAGCTGAAAGCTGCAATGGAAACTTGGAAAGAAATCAAGTTTGAGTTTGACACAGTTGATAAATTAGACGTTTCTCATAAGTAATTTGATAAATCACCGGGTTGCGTTTTAGCGCAGCCCGGGTCATCAAACACTTTTAAAGAACGTTTAACTAATTAAATAAATTGGAGTAAATCACAATGAGTGATATGCAAGATTACAATTCAAGCTTGAGCGATGCAGCTCAGAGCCGTAAATATGAAACTTTTTCATACCTGCCCCCACTGAGCAAAGAGTCTACTCGCGCCCAGATCCAGTACATCGTTGATAAAGGCTGGAACCCAGGTATCGAACACACTGAACCAGAAAATGCGATCAGCAACTACTGGTACATGTGGAAACTGCCTATGTTCGGTGAAACCGATGTAGATGTTATACTGGCTGAAATCGAAAACTGTCATAAAGCACACCCAAAGAACCATGTTCGTTTAATGGGTTTTGACAACTTCAAACAGTCTGCTGGTACAGCAATGGTAATCTACCGCGGCATTTCTGTTTAAGAAACAACGGGTTTAAAATCCATAAAAGCCTCTGCCCGCCTTGTTGCGGCCAGGGGCCTTTTAGGTAAAGGCAGTACAACATGCTATCGAGCAATCGGTAAAAGAATTTTATATTCGAGAATTATTATGGCAAAACCAGATACATATGTAGGCATAAATAACGATGTTCAGGGCGGCATGACCACTATTGGTAAACTGATTCGTGACGCCTGGGTTTTTGGCTTAATCGAAGAAACTGAGACCTGTGAAGGCTGGAACTTCGCCATGGTCGATGGCCTGTTACAAAAGGTGAATACTGAGTGGGATAAGTACGGTTGCCTTGTCAGCCACCTGCCAGAAGATTTATTTAAGCGCCACCAGATAATCCATAATAAAGCCATGGAAAATGCAAAAGCAGCTGGCTGGTGCGGTGAAGTCGAAACCGACGACGAAAAATAACGAATCGTAAAGTAAATAGCAACATCAAATACTAAAGGGTGTGTCATGTCAGAAAATACAGTTGATCCACAACAGTACATTATCAAAGATGAACCTTACTACGAGCCGGTAGCTGACGAAGTCGAGCGCTACGAAGCAGCTTATAATGTTCGTATGCCGATGATGCTAAAAGGCCCAACCGGATGTGGTAAATCACGCTTTGTTGAACACATGGCCTACAAGTTAGGCAAGCCCTTAATTACGGTTGCCTGTAATGAAGATATGACGGCATCTGACCTTGTTGGTCGTTTCCTGCTGGATAAGGACGGCACCAAATGGCAGGACGGCCCATTAACGACTGCCGCTCGCATCGGCGCCATCTGTTACCTGGATGAAGTTGTTGAAGCGCGCCAGGATACCACGGTTGTCATTCATCCACTGACTGACCATCGCCGTAGTTTGCCGCTGGATAAAAAAGGTGAGCTGATTACAGCCCATGCTGATTTCCAACTGGTGATTTCCTATAACCCCGGCTACCAGAGCTTGATGAAAGACCTCAAGCAATCGACCAAACAACGCTTTGGTGGACTGGACTTTGATTACCCGGCAGAAGATATAGAAGTTTCGATTGTTTCAAAAGAATCAGGTGTTGATAAAGCCACCGCAGAAAAACTGGTGCATATTGCCCACCGTGCGCGTAACTTGAAGGGCCACGGACTGGACGAAGGTATTTCAACACGACTGCTGGTCTACGCGGGTCAATTAATTGCAAAGGGCATGAGTCCTTCGGCCGCGTGCAGCATGACCATGGTCACGCCATTAACGGATGATCCGGATATGCGCGATACACTGGACGCCGCTGTACAAACATTCTTTGGTTAATTTTTTTGACATAGAGCCTCAGAGTTACAGAGATCTTCAACCTGAATAGGGCATGTCTCTGCGCCTCTGCGACTCTGTGACGAGGCTTTACACATGAGCATTAAACTCGAAGATTACGAAGAATTCCTTGAAGAGGCAGCACCGGTTATTCGTGATGTACTGAATGGTACATTCCAGGAAGCTGCACGTATCATGTCGCCTGCGGGATTAGAAGATTACATGGATGGCGCCAAAGCGCTGTGCAATCTTGGCCGCGGCAGTGACCTGGTGGTGACCTACCTGCAGGAAATGCCCATGGTGGTCAAGGAATGCGGCGAAGATATTATCCCTGATGTTTTGACTGCGGCCATGAAACTGGCCTCGATGACTTCGGGTGAAGTTATTTCATTGTTGTTTAGTAGCCTGCCTTCTGCCGCACGTAACCTGGGTGATGCGGAATTATTACGCGGCTACCTGACCTTCATTCATCAACTGGCCTCGACCGCTGCCCGTGGTCTGCGCCCGATGCTAAATCATATTGACGAGCTATTATCAAAACTCACCTTGAGTGGTTTACGCCGCTGGGCAAATTTTGGTGCCCAGGCCTATCGCCGTGATTTCGCAAATCTAACGTCTTACTTTAATTTAGAATCTGCCGATTCCAGGGCGATGCTACAAAAAGAACGTCGCGGCGTACTGTTTATTAAGGTTCAACGTAAACTTAATTTTTACCTGCGCGCCCTATGGGGCAGGGACTTCTTCCTGCGACCCACCGGTGCGGATTACACCGATTTTCGTCCTTATATCGAACACCGCATCCTGCATATGCCCGATGCCGTTGACGATATGGGTGCGGACGAGAAAAAAATACCCGGCCTGGAGTTATATCGTGCAACCGCTGCGCATATGGCGGCTCACATGTGTTATTCGACCGCACCCATATCGGCCGAGCAACTGAGCCCGGCGCAAATGTTCTTCATCGGTTTTATTGAAGATGCGCGTATTGAATTTAAGGCCACCAATGATTTTCCCGGCCTGAAAAAGCTGTGGATGTCCCTGCTTAAACTTGCCGATGAAGATGAGCATCCCGAGCACCCGACCATGCTCGTGCTCGAGCACATTGCCTTAATGATGCTGGATAGCTCGGTTACCTCCGAGGATGCAGAAGTCGCTGCCTTTGTCGAAAAGTTCCATAACGAAATTGAAGAGCGTCAGGATGACAACCAGTTTTCATGGCACATGGGCATGGATCTATTTAATATCTTTATGGCACGAAAAGAAGTACCTAGCCTGCGTATTCTCGAACGTATTCGCATTCCCTATCGTGACGATAATCGTTACGTCTGGGAGTTTGAAGAATTTGATGCCAATGTCGAGTTCGAATATGTACCGGCCAGCCAGCGCCAGGTACGGCGCCAGGTTAGTGTTATTGAAATGGCCAACGAGGTCGATTGCGAACTGGCCGGTGACGATGCCCAGGAGATCTGGACCTGCTCGACCAATATGCGCCCCTATGAAGATGACCTGACCGACGAACAGGTTAGTTTTAATGACATGTGGGGCAAGGAGCCGGTCTCCGATCCGTTCCATTACCAGGAATGGGATTACCAGATTCAGTTACATCGCCCTGACTGGGCGACGGTCTACGAACGTCGTCAGCCCAAGGGTGATCCGGATGATATCAAGATGATCCTGGATGAATATAAACCGATTGCACATCGCATTAAACAGATTATTGATCTACTAACCCCCGAAGGTGTACAGCGTATGCGTGGCCTCGAAGACGGTGATGAGATTGATATTAACGCGGCGGTTGATGCCATGATCTCTATTCGCATGGGTGAGCAACCGAATCCACGTATTACCATGCGCAATGTGGTGAAGAACCGTGACCTGTCGGTGGTCGTCCTCATGGATTTATCCGAGTCCACCAATGAGGCCATGGCCGGTTCGGATAAAACCGTATTGCAGTTGACCCGTGAAGCAGCGACCCTGGTCGCCACCGCCATCAATGGCATTGGTGACCCCTTCGCACTGCACGGCTTTTCTTCCGATGGTCGTCACGATGTCCAGTATTATCGTTTCAAGGACTTTAACCAGCACTTTGATGACGAAAGCAAATCACGCCTGGCCGGCATGAAAGGCGGCCTGTCGACGCGCATGGGTGCGGCACTGCGACATGCCGGTCATCACCTGCTGAAACAGCAGGAAAAGCGTAAGCTCATCCTGCTGGTGACCGATGGTGAACCGGCCGATATAGATGAAAGGGATCCACAGCATTTACGCCACGATACCAAAAAGGCGGTTGAAGAACTGTACGGTTCCGGTGTATTAACCTATTGCCTGACACTGGACCCCGGCGCCGATGCCTATGTGAAACGTATTTTTGGTGAAAATAATTACACTATTATTGATAACGTCGATCGTTTACCG
>JAOUMO010000115.1 GCA_029881425.1 Gammaproteobacteria bacterium | reverse complement strand
GAAATCTACCGAGGGGATATGAAAGGACGGGAACCCGCCTTCGATCGATGCCAGGTCACCTACGGTATTGGTCTCAACATTAAGACCTATGACCAGCAGCGACACCACGACGATAGCCGCGAGGGACGATGGAATGGCCGTGGTGAGCTTGGGCAGGAAGTAGATAATCGACATGGTAAGCAAGATCAGGCCGGCAAAAATGGCCAGCGGCTCACCACTTAACCACTGCTTGACGCCCTCGGCACCCGCCACCTGGAAATGAGGAATTTGCGCCAGGAAAATGACTATAGCCAGGCCATTAACGAAACCCAGCATCACCGGGTGCGGCACGATACGGATAAATTTACCCAGGCGCAGGATCCCCGCAGTAATCTGGATAAGCCCGGTCAGCACCACCGCCGCAAAGAGGTACTCGACCCCGTGCTCGGCCACCAGTGCCACCATCACCACAGCCATCGCACCCGTGGCACCCGAGATCATGCCGGGGCGACCACCAAAGATGGAGGCCAGCAGGCCGACCATAAAGGCAGCATAGAGCCCAACCAGTGGTTCTACACCGGCGATAAAAGCAAAGGCAACGGCCTCTGGCACCAGCGCCAGCGCCACGGTTAAACCCGATAGAATTTCATTTTGAAAACAAACGCGGTTAGCGCAACCTAATTGAAACATCGTAGCCTCGGGGTCTATGGGGGTGGAAGGCGGCGAATTTTAGCAGGTTTTGCGGTGTTTTAAAAATCTAAAGACCCAATCTAATGCAAACACGCGGAGAGGCAAAGCGTGTTAATAAATTTAATTTTTTGATTTAGATATTTTCAAATTCGATTATCACCAATAAACCGCCGAGTGCTCCAGACTGTGAAAAGCTGAGACTGGCACCATAAAGCGCAGCAATATCCTTGACGATTGCCAGCCCCAGGCCATGACCTGGTGTCAGCTCATCAATACGAACACCGCGTTGTGTCAACTCCTTTAGACGCTGTTCATCAACGCCTTCACCATCATCCTCAACACTTAAGCGAAGGTGATGACTGCCCACATTAAAGTCGATATTACACAGTACGCGATGGCTTGCCCACTTGCAGGCATTATCCAGTAAATTACCGATCAGTTCGAGCATGTCATCACGATCCAGTCCCTGGAATTTCTCTGCCGGGTAATGACAGTCAATTGTGATATATTTATTTTGGTGGACACGCTTTAACACTTCGACTAATGCGGGTAAGTCAGCTGACGGGTCAAATAACTGCCCCGCTGATCGACTGCCTGCAAGACGCGCACGCGTTAATTCGTGATCAACCAGTCGGCGCATACGTTCAGTATATTCGAGTAACTCATCACGCAGTTCAGGGAACTTTTCAAGCTGCTGTTTTTCGGTTAACTGCACGAGTAGATTAAGCGGTGTTTTTAAGGCATGCGCGAGATTACCTAACGCGTTACGCGAGCGCGCCAGCCGCTGACCTAACAGGCTTAATAAATGATTGACCTCAGATACCAGAGGCAGGATTTCCCTGGGCACCTCCTCGCTGAGCTGTTTTTTTTCGCCCTGCTCAAGATCCGATAGCTCAGCACTGACACGGTGAAGACTTTTAAGGGAGCGCTTAACGATATAGGCCTGTAGCAGTAAAATACCCACGAGAAAAATTCCGCCCATTAGCATTAACATCAGCACAAATGAAATAAGCTGATTGTTTACTGGTGTTAAATCTTCTGCCATGGTTATGGTGACGGCATGGTTTTGTTTGCTATAGGACGAGGCAACGATAAGCAACGCCTGGTTACTAAAATCATCCAGCTGCCAGTATTCCGATTTACCCGGCTTTATAACAGGCACATCAAGACTACGATCCCACAGGGAACGCGAACGTATCAGTGGCGCATGCTCGAAACTGATTTGATAATAATGCCCTGAGTTGACCTGCTTATAGATCGCATCGATTGACTGTTCGGCAAGACGGGGGACGCCTGACACATCAAAACTAAGAGATGAAAGAATGGTCTCTGCATCGTGCTGTAATCGTGAACCGATAATAGACCGGGAGATCTGGTGCAGGCCATAGATCTGTAACCAGCCCATAAATACAATCATTAGCACCAGGCTAAGGGCAAGACCAGAAAACAATCGATTGTGTAAAGAAAATGTCACGCCGGTTCACCAAAGATATAACCCTGGCCGCGCCGGGTATGGATAAGCTCACTACCCAGCTTCTGTCGCAAGCGCTTGATATAGGCCTCTATGACATTGCTATCCCTGTCCATATCACCTTCGTAGACATGTTCTGTTAGACGTGATTTGGACAATACCTTACCAGGGTTGATCATGAAATAACGTAACAGCCGAAATTCGGTACCGGTAAGTGCCACTGTCGCACCATCATTAAGCATCACCCGTTGGGTATCTTCATCCAGGGTTAAACCCGCAACCTTGATCAGCGGCTCGGGCCTGTCCTGTACACGACGTAACAGGGCATCAAGGCGGGCGACCAGTTCCTCTGTATGAAAGGGCTTGCCCAGGTAATCGTCTGCACCAGCCTTGAGGCCATCCACGCGTTGCTGCCAGCTGTCACGTGCTGTAAGAATAATCACCGGTAGTTTATTATTGTGACTGCGCCAGTTAGTCAGTACGTCAATACCACTGCGTCCAGGCAGTCCCAGGTCGAGGATGGCTGCATCATAATTTTCTTCATCGCCCTGAAACTCGGCATCAATACCATTAAACACCCAGTCCACAGCAAAGCCCTTTTGCTTGAGTTGCTGCTTCAGGTGAGAAGCCAGTCGTTCATCATCTTCGACCAGTAACAGTCGCATTAGTCTTTCTCGTCAGTTAAGAGCTTGCCCGTCTTTGCATCAAATTTAAGTTCACGCACCACACCATCCCCGGTCAGCAACTCCAGCTCATAGACCAGTTTATCATTTTCGCTCTCCAGCTCCATTTCCAGGAGACGTGAGTTTTTATAGGGAATATTCTGCACGATGATTTCAATTGAAACAATCTTACCCGCGGCTACCAGCTCACGGGCATGCTCATGGTCATCACTGGCACTGACCTGACACGCCAGTGACGCAAGCATAATCATCAATATTGCCTGTAGTTTAATTATTGAAAGTTTCATAATTAATCATCCCATCGACCCACACCTGGTATACGTACCTCATGCTCATTATAGGACCCTTTTGCCGCATCGGTGTGGCAGGCCGCACAATGACTATAACTGCCGACGTCTTTATTGCCCGTCACCAGCCGCGCAGGAACCTCATCATGTTTACGCTTAAAGTATAGTGTATCCGTAATGCGTAATACGATCTCATCGGCTTTAATCGAGCGCGCAAAACCCTTCGAGCGTTTATAATTAGCATGATCTGCCGCATTAGTTCCAAGATAGGCTTCTATCTGTTGACGTTTGGCCTCAACCAGCTCTGCATTATCACCAAAATGATCGTCGAGCTGGGTCATCATTTTCTGCCAGGAGCGTTCTGGCAACAGCCCTGGCTGATAAGCAAAGTGACAGGCACCACACTCTTCCTGGTACAGTGGGTCGGTAACGGGTGCCACATCAAGGCGAAAAGATGAGAACCAGCCACGCCCCTCGCCCTCACGCTCATCACGATCGGCATAAACGACACCTGTGGTAACAACAATAACAGGCAGGATTAAAACTAAGGGTTTCCAGATATTCATTGTATACCTCACTTAATCAGTACTGGTTGTTAAATAGAGAAGAAAGCTTGCCTTTTCATCTGCCGTACACTCCCTGCCCCAGGTCCATTTGCAGTTTCGCCTGAACCACTTTTCAATTTTCTGTGCATCTGTATAACGTCTGGCATTTACAATGGGCGACATGGGTTTAATCGTTTTCCCGGTCTTTGCATGCTGGCCATCGTTAGCAAGGCTGTCACCGTGACAACGGGTACAGCTACGCTTTTCATCAACACCCTGCACACGCACGGCCAACACCCACAAGGACTTACCCTTTGCTGCTGTTGGCCTATCTGGTGACTGCTGTTTATAGTCCTGTAGCAATTGTTCCACTACAGGGTTAGCGACTAGTGATAGCGGTGTAATACAGACCAGTAGTGCTGATAATCTAATTAAATACTTCATATTAACCTCGACCTGTCTCAATTTTATCTTCGGCACGTTTATAACCATTAATCATCGCCTTAACCAGGTTCTCACCGTGCAGTAGACTGGTAACGATGACGCCAGCAACGTGAATAACCACTAGCAACAATGTGAAATTGGCAAAGAACTCGTGCAGCTCTTCAAAGGCCTTACCCATAAAATGTGGCAAGGAGGACATCAGGCCGGCAAAGGGGCCGGACATCTCTTCGGCCCCGTAAACGGCAATACCGGTCAGGGTTGTTACCGTTAGTGATACAAGCAGGGCTATCACCATCATGCCACCAGCCGGGTTATGCCCCGTATAATTGGGTGCATGCAACCGGGCCACCTGTTTCAGGTAGTCGAACACGTCTGTACGCGGTTTAACGAAATCACTAAATCGTGCGTAGCGAGTACCAATAAACCCCCAGACAAACCTGAATACAAGCAGGCCGGCAATGGCATAGCCGGCCAGAACATGTAGAGCCAGCACATCATCTTCGGTAATAAATGCAATCAAAAAGCAGGCCACCAGTGACCAGTGGAAAATCCTCACTGGCAGGTCCCATACTTTGATTTGTGTATTGCGGTTCATCGTCAGTCTCCTCTAATTACAGCCTTAGATTAACAATCGAAGCTGAACTGGAGCTGAAAAAAGAAAATAAAGTGAGGATCAGGGACCGTAGGCCTATAGCCCAAAGCCCCTGTTAAATGAGGAGAGGTTACTGGCTTTGCGAGAGCATAAAGTCAAGCACTGACTTTATTTCATCGTCGGAACAGGCACTACAGGCTCCCTTTGGCATCATTGCAGTACCAGGCACACCTTTAAGCGCGGACTGGAGCAGTGCATCTTTGCCTTTTGCAATACGCGCTGTCCAGGCAGCGGCATCACCCACCTTAGGTGCATTTGCCGCACCGGTCTTATGACAGGCTGCACAGGAACGGTTATAAATTGATTCGGCAGTTGCGACCGGTGAGGCTAGCGGCGTTGATACCGTTTTTGTATCCACAACCGCAGTATTCACAGCAGGCGCTTCAACAGTTACCGGGGGTGCAACTGATGATACAGGCTCGACTTTTGATGCCGCCTTATTGACAGGTTTCTCAGGGTTATCGCAGGCAGTAACCAGTACACTTGCTCCGATAATAACTAATATTAATTTATTCATAAACAGGTTTCACCAGGTCCGGATTTAGTTAAGTAAAAGAGATTCACAGGAATGACATAAAACATAATTACGCCGCAGCGACAGTAAGTCAACTGTTAAACCAAAAGGACTTACAGGCCACGCAGCAGGCTAGCTGGCATTAACCTGCTGGCGACCTAGACTTGCACGTAAAATAAAATATCCCATACAGCCTGAAGCAAGTGAACCCAGAATAATGCCGAGCCGATCATCGAACAGCATATTGACACTGGTCTCTTCAAAAGCAAGGGAACCAATAAACAGGCTCATGGTAAAACCAACACCACACAGGGCGGCAGTACCATACAGGGAATACCAGGACATCCCCTGCGGTAAGCGGGTCATATTTAATTTTATTGCCAGCCAGCAGAAGCCGAACACGCCCAATTGCTTACCGAAGAACAGACCCAGTGCAATACCCAGGGGGACATTATGCAATAGATGCTCAGCCCCAACACCTACAAATGCAATCCCTGCATTAGCAAAGGCAAACGCGGGCAGGATAAAAAAGGCAACAACACCATGCAGGTCATGCTCCATATCTTTCAATGGCGATTGATCTTTATATATTTTTGAGCTTATTGGAATAAACATGGCAAGGATAACACCGGCCAGGGTTGCATGGACGCCGGATTTCAACATCGCTACCCACATCACCAGGCCGACAAGGATATACAGGCTTTTTGACTCAATATGACGCATGTTTAAAAAGATAAGAAAAACAATACAGGTGGCAACGATAATCAGCGCCGTTACAGAAATATTTGCTGTATAAAAAACAGCGATAATAAGTATCGCGCCTATATCATCAAAGATAGCCAGTGATGTCAGGAATATTTTTATACTGACAGGGACACGGGAACCTAACAGGGATAAAATACCCAGTGCAAAGGCAATATCTGTTGCCGCAGGGATTGCCCAACCCTTCATGGCGGTATCATCGCCCAGGTTAAAGTAGGTATATATAAGTGCTGGCACGGCCATGCCACCAATTGCACCCACGCCGGGCAGGATAATATTTCGTTTATCTGACAATTCGCCCTCTATTAACTCCCTTTTCAATTCCAGGCCCACGAGAAAAAAGAATACGGCCATCAGGCCATCATTAATCCAGAGCAATAGAGGCTTGGCAATTTCCAGCGCACCAATCCGTATCTCAACTGGCGTATCGATTAATAACGCATAATAAGATTGTAAAGGTGTATTGGCGAGAACAACGGCGAGAACAGCTGCTAGAATAAGGACAATGCCACCAGCAGATTCCATCCGGAAAAACCAGGACAGGTATGATTCTTGGGTATCATTCATATGATTATTCATAGGTAGACCATAATCCATTCAAAAGTATATCGTTAATGTTAATTATAAACGTTCTCAATCAATTTTAAACATTAGTAGCATCAAACCTGTTTTTTCAAGGAAAATAAAATGTAATGATTATAGAAATCAACCATCAGGCATAATGCCTATTTTATCTGCACTGGATAATAAACAGATAAAACCACATAATCACGCAGGCATACTACCGCATACTTATAGAACTATTGGGATTTACTGACAGAATCATCAAGTTTTTGCTGGTAATCATCAGCTGCCTGCCTGAATTGCTGCTCTACCCTTTCAACTGTTTCTTTTGGTCGTGATACTGCCTGATCAGGATCGGTTGCTGTAGTATTCAAAGACGACATCAACAAATAACCAAGTATGAGCAACGCAAGTAACAAACTTATAAAACGCACATTAAACTCCTTTATCTAAAATCGTTAAATGAACCTGTTTTAAGAGAGCATCGACAAGCAACACCAGCCCACAACGCATTAACATAATAGCTTATTGCGTCGTCAGGAGGCCAATACCATATATAGCAGAACGGATGCATTCATCGCTAAAAAATTTGCCTTTTTATAGAGAACAAGCCTGTAAATAATTTAATAATACACATCAGACAGCAATCGACGCCCTGACACAACGCAACACTTCATAATTATACAGGCCATCCAGCGCATCAAAAACCGGTTTTAGGCGCCCCTCTTCCGCTGCGGTCTCGAGAAAGGCATTCTGTATCAGGCTAATTTGCTGTTCATCGAGCTTGACGACATCATTAACAAGTATTTCACCCTGTTCGATAGATTTTGACAGATGCGAATAAACGGTACTGATGTCGTCAAGC
>JAOUMO010000114.1 GCA_029881425.1 Gammaproteobacteria bacterium | reverse complement strand
AATCACGCGGATAAATCGCTGCGCCAGGCGCACGAAAAACTGGCTATTCGCCATGCTTCTGGCACCCTGTGTTTCACCCTCCTCCGGAAAGCCAAAAATGAGATCGATATCGGAAGAGAAATTCAGTTCATGGCCACCCAGCTTGCCCATGCCCAGCACGATTAGGCGCTGCTCAGACCCATCAGCACTACAGGGCGTACCCAGCTGCTTGCACTGGTCCTGGTATAAAAACTCCAGTGTCAGGTCAACACAGGTTTCGGCAAGGTCTGTCAGGTTTCTTAATGTTTCGCTGGTCGAGGCACTACCGGCCAGGTCACGCCAGGCGATACGTAACATCTGCTTCTGCCTGAACAGGCGCAATCGGTGCATCAGTGCGGCATCATCCGATGCACTGAGAGAGTCCAGTATATCGCCAAGTGCAGCCTGGTAATCGACCAGCTCGAACTCACGTTCCAGGTCATTATTTTGCAGCAACTCGAACCAGAGCGATGGCCGACGACAGCTGGTCTGGGCGACAAATTCACTGCAGGCCCAGATCTTACCCAGTAATACTGGCGCAATACCCGGATCAGGTGAAAGATTGTCACGTTCACAGCCCTGCAACCAGGCATCATAATGTGTAGCCAGTTTGTCGTGCAGCGCGGGGGGAACAGATTGCTGCATACGGACCAGCATATCGGAGGATTGAATAGCCAAATGAAAACCTTATATATAATTCAAGCTAAAGATAAAGTATTCAGGATGTAATGAAAAGAACTAAGACACGGCAACAACAAAAATTAATTAACAGGCTTCAAGATTTAACTAAATACCCGATTACATCCTTTGGGGGTCGTTGCGTGGTGCAAAAGAAAACGCCAATGAACGCAAACTGCGCAAATAAAAAAGGCTTTAAATTACTATTTATACGTACTTGATATCTTTCAGTTCACTCAGGATGACAATAAAACAACACATCTTTATTTGCGTATATTCGCGTCCATTTGCGTTTTCTTTCGCTTTTAAAACCATCAAGCAACCACTTCCGGCTAATTGAGGCATTGCCCACTAACTGCATCTATCGATAAGCCATACAGGAATAAGCCGACCAGCTAGCGAATTTTTTTTGCTTTGCAGATAATCTCATAGGCACGTTTGATGTCCTGCACCACTTCAGTGGCCTGTGCCAGTTCATCAGCCGAAGCACCACGGGCTATCATTTTATCCGGGTGATGCTGGCTCAGCATGCGTCGATAGGCCTGCTTGATATCATCTTTAGCCGACCAGCGTGATACGCCCAGCAGGCTACAGGCACTGGCCAGGCTCATCGCCTTAACCACGACCGGCTTCTGCGCCTTATACACATCGGCCGAATGATTACTTAATACACGCCGCTCAATGCGATTATAGATGGAACTGATAATACCCAGTCGCTTGCTCATACGCTGCAGCAGGGACTCTTCTTTGGCATGTAGCGCACCATCGGCATAGGCCAGCTGTAACTGTATCTCAATAAATACCTGCAACACGCTAACGCGGTGCTGGCAGAGTTTATAAAACCGATTTAACACCAGGTCCAGGTTAAAGTCTGACTGCTTACCTTCATTAAACAGGCGTATAGCGAGTTTTTTCTGTTCTGCGGAGAGTTTCAGGTGATCCATGACGGAACCCGCGAGGCTAATTTCGGCCTTACGTACCGAACCATCGATTTTCGACAGGCGCCCCATGGCGGCAAAGGTGGTAATAAAAAAGGCGGTCTGTACCTGGCCACCGTAGGATGTGGTCTCAAGCTGCTGGGTATATTCCTGCCACCAGCTATCGAGTGAGTCACCAAATAATCGACTGGAAAAGGCTTCTGGTGTAAACGAACGGAATGTCTGGGATACTACTTCTGCTAATCGAGCCACTGTCCTTACCTGTCTTTTATCATTTTATAATTAAACAAGAATATACGGCACTACCACTATGCACAGAAGTATAGCCGAAAAAATCATAAAAAAACAAGGGATTAGCTTATGTTTCTGATTATTTTTTTAGGTTTCAGACTTAAAACAGTTCAATATCACCATTATCATCATCGCCGCTGGCCAGTTCATGCATGCGCTCAAAGATAGATTCCGGATCTTCACCATTCATAATGGCATCAAATAAATCACGTTCCTGCGACATGGTATAACGCGAACGGATACTGTCCTGTAACCCGCGCCACTCGACAGGTGAATAAATTCGCTCCGGTGTACTCACCAGGTCAGCCAGCTGCGACATACTCTCAACCACATGATCCAGCCGTTGCGAAAGCTTGTCGTAAAACTGAAAGGCCATTATCGCATGCTGCATTGACTCGGACACAGAACTGCACTGCGCCTGGATAAATGACTGTGCATCGTTTTCTATCTTGTATTTTTCTTTCAGTTCTTTCGCCGCCGACTCAATCGCGCCCAGGCTACTCGCCATAGTCGTAAATGAATCGGTCAGGGTATTGATGGAATTGCCGCCCTCATTGAGGGAATAATCAACCTGTGCAGCAGCCAGCTTTAGCATCAACACGGTTTCACGCACCTGGCTCCAGTCGAGATCCGGCGTGGCAGATGATGAGCGTATTGATGAAGTTGTCGATTTATCAGTCATTTAATAGTTTTCTCACAAATTTTCAGCACTGTTTCAAGTGTAGTAAACGGAAACAGTAAATATATAACGAGAGTCGATTTATTTTTCAGTTTTTACCCGGGAGGCGGCCAGCCTTGCTCGACCACGCGCTTCATCGATATCACCACCCGAGGCAATGGCAACCCCCATACGACGACGGTCAAAGGCCTCTGGCTTGCCAAACAGGCGTATCTCACTGGTCTGGACATCCAGCGCCTGCTCAAGCCCGCTATAGCTAATCGCCGTCTCATTCATAGCGCCATATATTACCGCACTGGCGCCCACACTCCGCAAAGTCGCATCGACCGGGAAGCCGAGAATAGCACGTGCGTGCAGCGCAAATTCAGTCTGCCACTGGCTAATCAGGGTCACCAGGCCGGTATCATGTGGACGCGGACTAACTTCACTAAAGACGACCTCATCGCCCTTAACAAATAACTCAACACCGAATATTCCTCGACCACCCAGTGCATCGGTGACTGCCTTTGCGATACGCCGTGATTCCTCAAGTGCCGCATCCGACATGGGTTGTGGCTGCCAGCTTTCCACGTAATCCCCATTTTTCTGGACATGCCCTATCGGCGCACAGAAGTGGGTTTCTATATCACCCGCAACACCCCTGGCGCGCACGGTCAACTGGGTGATTTCATAATCAAAATCCACCACCGCCTCAACAATCACCCGTGCCTGCTTCACACGACCAGCACTCATAGCATAATCCCAGGCGCGGGCGACGTCGGCCGCACTTTCAATCCTCGACTGCCCCTTGCCCGAGGATGACATCACCGGCTTTACAATACAGGGATAGGCTATGCCATTATCAATGGCCCGCTGTAATTCATCGAGCGAATCGGCAAAGGCATAGGCAGAGGTAGGTAAACCCAGCTCTTCCGCAGCAAGGCAACGAATGCCTTCACGGTTCATGGTGAGCTGCGTTGCCCGTGCGGTAGGAATAACTTCCGCCAGGCCATCGGCCTCAATCGTCGCCAGCATATCGGTGTCTATGGCCTCGATTTCCGGCACGATTAAATGTGGCCTTTCTTTTTCCACCAGAGCGCGTAGTGCCGCACCATCGGTCATATCGATCACATAAGCACGGTGTGCCACCTGGTGGCCCGGCGCATTTTCATAACGATCAACCGCTATGACTTCGACACCAAAACGCTGCAGCTCGATAATGACTTCCTTACCCAGCTCACCGCTACCCAGCAACATCACCCTGGTTGCAGACTCAGATAAAGGGGTACCTAGTTTCATTGTTATTTGCCGTTAGTTAATAAAGTACATTTCAGATAAAAAGACTTCAACGCAAAGATTAATATTGTTAAACCCACGCGCCTAAGCCAGGCCTGGAAGCGCCCGCATAGAAGCTTCATATCCAGTCGCTGCAAAGCGACTTCAATACAGCCCCCAGGCAAGGCCTGGGAACCCACAACTATGATCAGTTTTCCTGCGTTCTTTGCATCTCCGCGTGTTTGCGTTAGATGTTGTCCGTTAACTAAATATACTCTTAAGTATATAAAAGAACACAATAGCCAGGATACCACCGGCGGGCAAAGTAATAACCCAGGACATAAAGATATTACGTATCACGGTTAGATTCAGTGCCGCCAGACCGCGCGCCATGCCCACACCCAGCACCGCACCCACCAGGGTATGCGTGGTCGAAATTGGAAGACCCGTACCCGAAGCGAGTACAACCGTGGTGGCCGCTGCCAGTGTTGCTGCAAAGCCACGACTGGGTGTCAGCTCGGTAATTTTATTACCCACGGTTGCGATAACGCGCTTACCGTACATCACCAGGCCGGCCACTATGCCGACACCACCCAGCATCAGCACCCATAACGACAGGGCTGATTTGGAGGCGACTTCACCGCCAGAGGTAACAATGGAGACAATAGCAGCCACCGGGCCAATCGCATTGGCGACATCGTTTGAACCGTGTGCAAAGGCCATAGCACAGGAAGTAACCACCATCAGCACAGCAAAGATTTTTTCGACATTGGTGTAATGGAAATCACGGTCTTCCGTCGGATCGATCTTGATGCGATTAATGGCCCAGATGCCAATCACTGCAATGACGATACCCATGGCTACCGCAATCGTATAACTCTCGGCCGTGCTCATGTGCAGGCCAACATGCTTGAGCCCCTTGAGCAGGGTCACCAGTGAAATAATAAAACCGACGAGGAAGATATAAAAGGGCACATAACGCTTGGCATTGGCGATCGGGTCTTTTTTATCGAGAATAAGAACCTGCACACTTTTAAACAGGAAAAAGGCGATCACACCGGCCATCACGGGCGACACCACCCAGCTCATTACGATGGAACCCACCTTGCCCCAGTGCACCGCATCCATGCCAATACCGACCATGGAAAAACCGACAATGGCACCGACGATGGAATGCGTGGTCGATACCGGCCAGCCCTTGCTGGACGCGAGCAGCAACCAGCAACCCGCCGCCAGCAGGGAGGCCAGCATGCCGTAAAGCAATAATTCGGGGGAGCCACTCAGGGCCTCGACATCCACTATGCCCTTGCGAATAGTTTTGGTGACCTGACCACCTGCAAGGATTGCACCGGCAAATTCAAACACGGCCGCTATTATAATAGCCTGCTTGATGGTCAGCGCCTTTGAGCCAACCGAGGTCGCCATGGCATTGGCGACATCATTCGCACCTATACCCCAGGCCATAAATAAACCAAACACCGCTGCCAGGATCAGGAACAGTGTGCCGTACTCAGCTATAACTTGCATAACGCCCTCTTTTATCTAGCCAGAAGTAACTGCAAACGACTACCCACTTTCTGTGAACGGTCGGCTACATCGCCGGTGAGATCAATAATTTTATACAGGAACATGACATCAACGGGGGGCAAATCCTTTTCTATATCAAACAACTTCTGGCGAATTTTTACCTGTAATTTATCGGTATTGCCTTCAATCTTATCCAGCTTGCTGATGATCTTTTTGACGATTTTCACCTCATGACCACGGAAACCGGTTTCCACCAGCTCATCGAGCTCATTAATCGCTACCTGGGCCTGGCCACAGGCATCAATACAACGCTGCACGAAGGCCAGGTAGTCTTTCGCAATCTTATCCGGCAGGGTCATTTTACGTCCGATAATGGTGCCGGCAATATCCTTGGCTGTATTTGCGATCATGTCCTGCATGGTGAGTATCTCCAGCAGGTCACGACGTGAAACGGGCATAAACATGCCACTGGGCAGTTGCAGGCGAATCTGTTTTTTCAGGTCATCCGCCTCACCCTCCAGTGTGGCTATCGCCTTCTGTACCTTCGCCACCTTTTTCATATCGTTGGCAATCACGCCCTCGAACAGGGGTGTCAATTCAGACACACAGGCGAACACCTTTTCCATGTGCTGCTGCATCGGCTTTACTGGCGAGTTGCCAAAAATACCTGATAAATAATCTCCGACAGACATTAGGATCCCCTTTTAAGTTGATTCAGGTCACGCACCGCCCCACGGGCAGCGCTGGTAGTTAATGCGGCATAGGCCTCGAGCGCACGACTCACTACACGCTGTCGGTCGAGTGGTTTCCATGCCTTATCGCCCTGGGCATCCATCGCCTGGCGACGCTGCGTCATCTCGTCATCGCTTATGAGCAGGTTAATACGACGTTCGGGTATATCGATTTCAATCATATCGCCCTCATTCACCAGGCCTATGGCACCACCCTCGGCCGCTTCAGGCGAGGCATGACCAATCGACAGGCCCGAGGTACCACCGGAAAAACGGCCATCGGTCAGCAGCGCACAGGCCTTGCCCAGGCCCTTGGACTTGAGATAGGAGGTGGGATAGAGCATCTCCTGCATACCCGGCCCACCCTTGGGGCCCTCGTAGCGAATAATCAGTACATCACCGGCAACAATTTTATCCGTCAGGATCGCGTCTACCGCGTCATCCTGTGATTCGAATATACGCGCCGGCCCTTTAAATTTAAGGATACTGTCATCGACACCTGCGGTTTTTACAATACAGCCCTGCTCGGCGATATTGCCAAACAGGACGGCCAGGCCGCCTTCCTGTGAATAGGCGTGTGCCAGGTTACGGATACAGCCATTGTCGCGATCTTTATCCAGCGACCAGCGCTTTTCCTGCGAAAAGGCAACCTGTGTTGGCACATTACCCGGTGCGGCGGAAAAACGCTTGAGCGCCTCGGCATCATCGGTGAAGGCGATGTCCCATTTTTTCAGGGCATCGGCCACTGTCGCACTGTGTACCGTGGGCAAATCGGTATGGAGCAAACCGGCTCGATCCAGCTCGGCAAGAATTCCCGCAACACCACCGGCACGGTGCACATCTTCCATGTGATACAGCGGTGTGGAGGGTGCCACCTTACATAGCTGTGGCACCTTGCGCGAGAGGCGATCAATATCGTCCATGGTGAAGGCGACTTCACCCTCTTCTGCGGCGGCGAGCAGGTGCAATACGGTATTGGTCGAACCACCCATCGCGATATCCAGGCTCATGGCATTTTCAAAGGCCCTGAAGCTGGCGACAGAACGCGGCAGTACCGAGGCATCATCCTGTTCATAATAACGCTTGGTAATATCAACAATGAGTCGACCGGCCTCGAGGAACAGGGCTTCACGATCTGCGTGGGTAGCTAATAGTGAACCGTTACCCGGCAGTGACAGGCCCAGCGCCTCGGTCAGGCAGTTCATGGAATTGGCGGTAAACATACCGGAGCAGGAGCCACAGGTCGGACAGGCAGAGCGCTCTACCGTCATCACGTCGTCATCGGATTCCTCGGGACTGGCGGCCATCACCATGGCATCGACCAGGTCAAGATGCACTTCCTTACCCTGCAGCTGGGTCTTGCC
>JAOUMO010000113.1 GCA_029881425.1 Gammaproteobacteria bacterium | reverse complement strand
CCAGGCAAATCAATCGAAACTCGTTCTCGTCATGTCCAGCTTTTTCCGGCATAAATAAAAAAGCCCCCAGAAACAAACCTGGGGGCTTTTTTATTTATGGCGGAGAAAGAGGGATTCGAACCCTCGATAGGATTTAAAGCCTATACTCCCTTAGCAGGGGAGCGCCTTCAGCCGCTCGGCCATTTCTCCAATTCTTTTAAAGCTAGTATTCTTAACGCTCATCAGAACGCTTTTTTAACTGAAACCGCCGCATAGATGCGGCGGTTTCTGAACGCGTAGGATAATACCTTTGATACTGCTTCTGGTAAACCCCTAAAGAGAATTTTTATTCAACAGGTTGTTCTGTGCCATTCTCTTGTTCACGCTTTATACGATCATAAATTTCTTCACGATGTACTGATACTTCTTTTGGCGCGTTGATACCGATACGTACCTGGTTGCCTTTGACACCCAGTACAGTAACAGTCACTTCGTCACCAATCATTAACGTTTCACCAACACGGCGAGTTAAAATCAACATTGTCCTACTCCTTATCAATCACCATTGGCATCCAGAGTCCTTTTCTTGTCCTCTTTCCACCGAAGCCTGAATTTTAACATAATTGTCATATAACGCATCAGGCCAGTACATTATTTATTATGAATATAGCTCAATAAAAGGCTATTTATTCATTTAAGGTTGCCATCTGTTTCCAGTCCAAAGGCACTATGCAAGGTACGTACACCCAGTTCGAGGTACTTTTCATCAACAACAACTGATATTTTGATTTCAGAGGTAGAAATCATCAGGATATTAATGCCTTCTTTGGCCAGTGCAGCAAACATGGTGCTGGCAATACCCGCATGGGAACGCATGCCAACGCCTACAAGCGACAGCTTGACGATGCTGTCGGAACCATACACTTTCCTCGCGCCCAGCACATCACCCGTTTTGGTGAGTGATTCCAACGCTGCTTTGTAGTCATTGCGGTGTACGGTGAAGGTGAAATCGGTGGTGCCATCGTCACCCACGTTCTGTACGATCATATCGATTTCAATATTGGCCTCGGTAATCGAGCCCAGTATATCGGAGGCCACACCGGGTTTGTCTGGCACACCTGAAATGGTTAGCTGGGCTTCGTCGCGGTTAAAAGCAATACCGGATATTACGGCCTGTTCCATCTCATTATCCTCTGTTGTAATTAAAGTACCTACACCCTCGCCTTCTTCGAATGACGATAGAACGCGTAAGGGAACATTATATTTGCCTGCAAATTCCACGGAACGAATCTGCAGTACTTTTGAGCCCAGGCTGGCCATTTCCAGCATTTCTTCAAAGGTAATTCGGTCCAGTTTCCGGGCCTTGGGCTCGACGCGCGGATCGGTAGTATAAACCCCGTCCACATCGGTATAGATCTGGCATTCATCGGCCTTGAGGGCTGCGGCCATGGCCACGGCTGTGGTATCGGAGCCACCACGCCCCAGGGTTGTGATATTGCCCTTTTCATCGACGCCCTGGAAACCGGCGACAACAATCACCGTACCCTCGGCAAGGTCCTGCTTCATCTGTTCACACTGGATATCAAGGATTCGTGCCTTGCTATGCGCATCATCCGTGAGCATTTTGATCTGCGTGCCGGTATAGGATTTGGCAGGCACACCCTTGCTCATCAACGCCATGCTCAGCAGGGCAATGGTGACCTGTTCGCCGGTGGATACCAGTACATCCATTTCCCTTGCCGAGGGGCGATCGGTAATCTCACTGGCCAGCCCAATGAGCCGGTTCGTTTCACCGCTCATGGCCGAGAGTACGACAACGAGCTGGTTACCCTTTTCACGGCTGGCAATTATACGATCTGCCACTGCCTTGATGCGTTCGATGGTACCTACGGAAGTACCGCCATATTTCTGGACTATCAGTGCCATGGTTTAAATTTCTATATACTCAAAAGTAGTTAAAACCCCCGACCAGCGGGGGTTTGAAGGTGGTGAATTATGTCACAAGAATTCCGCTTATGCGAGATGTGAAGCAACCCAGTTTTCGACGGATGAGAGGGCCTTTTCAAGGTTCTCAGGCTGGTTTCCACCGGCCATGGCCATATCCGGTCGACCGCCACCCTTGCCGCCAATTTGTGAGGCAACCATATTTACCAGGTCACCGGCCTTCACCTTGCTGGTGGCATCTTTGGTGACGCCGGCACAGAGGCTCACCTTGTCGCCATCGACGGTCGCGAGTACCACGGCGGCCGAGCCGAGCTTGTTTTTCAGCTGGTCCATGGTATCGCGCAGGGCTTTGCTATCGATGCCTTCGAGCTTGATGGCAAGTACCTTAATACCGGCAACATCCACAGCGCTGGCGGTTAGATCCTGACCGGTCTGAGTAGCCATTTTACTCTTAAGCTGGCTAAGCTCCTTATCCTGCGCCCTGACTTTATCCAGTAACTGCTGGATTTTATCAGTGAGTTCATCGCGGCTGCTTTTTACCATGCGCGCCAGCTGGTCAACCTGCTGTTCCTGTTGCTCGGCCCATTCAACGGCTGCTTTACCGGTAATGGCTTCGATGCGCCTGACGCCCGAGGCAACACCACTCTCGGATACAATCTTGAAAAAACCTATATCTCCGGTACGATTTACATGTACGCCACCGCACAGCTCGATTGAAAAATCACCCATGGAGACGACACGCACCTGGTCGCCATACTTTTCACCGAACAGGGCCATGGCGCCCTTGTTCTTTGCATCGGCTATGGCCATTTCTTCGGCATCTGTTGTGAGATTTTTGCGAATCTGGTCATTCACCAGTCGCTCTATGGTTTGTAATTGTTCGGGCTTAACAGCCTCCGCATGGGAGAAGTCAAAACGAAGGCGTTCGTTATTAACCAGTGAGCCCTTCTGCTGCACATGCTCACCCAGTACCTGGCGCAGTGCCGCGTGCATAAGATGTGTGGCCGAATGATTATGTACCGTGGCTTCACGGTAAGCTGAATCGATAGTCGCCTCCAGTTGATCACCGCTGGAAATCGACCCCTCGGAGACATGGCCAATATGGATAAAGGCCTGTCCCCTTTTCTGGGTATCCATCACCTCGAAGCGGCACTGGTTATTACTGAGCACGCCAATATCACCAACCTGTCCACCTGATTCTGCATAGAATGGGGTTTGTTGCAGGATGATCACGCCTTCATCACCGGCCTGCAAGTTGTCAACGGCCTGCCCTTCTTTATAGAGTTCCAGCACACTGGATTGATCACTGAGGTGGTCGTAACCTGTAAAACCGGTAACGCTACCAGTGCTGATGGTGTCATTGTAATCGACGCCAAATTTACTGGCGGAACGTGCCAGTGCTTTTTGCGATGCCATTGCCCGGTCATAGCCTTCCTGGTCGATACTGAGGTCACGTTCGCGGGCAATGTCCGCGGTAAGGTCAAAGGGGAAACCGTAGGTATCATAGAGTTTAAATACGGTATCACCGGGAATTTGCTTGCTCGAGAGGTGGCTAATGGCGTCCTCCAGAATTTTCATGCCCTGGTCCAGGGTTTCTGCAAAGCGCTCTTCTTCCAGTTTCAGGATATGTTCAACATTGTCCTCTGCCTGCTTTAATTCGGGATAGGCTTCGCCCATTTCTGCAACCAGTGTTGTCACCAGCTTGTGGAAGAACAGGCCATTCTGTCCCAGTTTGTGACCATGGCGCAGGGCGCGACGAATGATACGGCGCAGGACATAGCCACGACCTTCATTGGATGGCATAACACCATCGACTATCATAAATGAGCAGGAGCGGATGTGGTCGGCGATAACTTTTAGTGAGCTATGGTTTAAATCATCGGCCCCGGTGACCTTTGCCGCCGCCTTGATCAGGCTCTGGAAGAGGTCAATATCGTAATTGCTGTGGCCATTTTGCAGGATTGCTGCGAGGCGCTCCAGGCCCATGCCCGTATCCACCGAGGGCTTGGGCAGGTCATGCAGGGTGCCGTCTTTATCACGGTTGTATTGCATGAAGACCAGGTTCCAGATTTCTATATAACGATCACCGTCTTCTTCGGGTGTACCCGGCGGACCACCAGGAATCGCTTCGCCATGATCATAAAAGATCTCGGTACAGGGACCACAGGGGCCGGTATCACCCATGGACCAGAAATTATCCTTGGCACCAATACGGCTAAAGCGCTCGGCAGATACGCCCACGTCCTTCAACCAGATATCAGCGGCTTCATCGTCTTCATCAAACACGGTTACCCACAGGCGCTCTTCCGGCAGGCCAACAACCTGGGTCAGGAATTCCCAGGCATATTTAATCGCCTCCTGTTTAAAGTAATCACCAAAGCTAAAATTACCCAGCATTTCAAAGAAGGTATGGTGGCGCGCGGTATAACCGACATTCTCCAGGTCATTATGCTTGCCGCCGGCGCGTACACAACGCTGGCTACTGGTCGCCGTACTGTAACTGCGTTTATCCTGGCCGAGGAAGACATCCTTAAACTGGACCATACCGGCGTTGACGAACAGCAATGTCGGGTCATTGCTCGGTATGAGTGAACTGGATGCTACTCGCTGATGGCCTTTGGCTTCAAAAAACGTCAGGAATTGTTCCCGGATTTCCGCAGTTGTTGTCATGCTATTCCACATTAAGTAATGATTATAAGTTATTGAATATATTGTACTTGTATAGGCTCATATATTCCATGCAGGGCTATTTTGTAACCGCGCAGAAGTATACCATCTAGTGACGAATAATTAGATAGTAATCTGCAAAATACTCTGGATGATCAATCAGTTGGATACATATCGGACCTATCAGTCGAGCGGACGCCCTCGGGGTAGCTCTATCCAGAATGTGCTGCCTATATTGTAGCTACTATCAACCCCTATTAGCCCATCCATGGCCTCGACCAGTTTTTTACTAATGGATAAGCCTAGCCCCTTACCCTCTATGCTTTTATCGGTAATGATGGTGCGCGGAAAGGGCTCGAATAAAACAACCTGGTCCTTGTCGCGAATACCCAGTCCCGTATCCGTTATACTGACACGAATACGCTGATCCAGCGATATTGAAAAGCTAATGGTGACATGCCCACCGGGCTTGTTATAGATAATGGCATTGCGTAACAGGTTAATGATCACCTGCTGCAGGCGCGGCTCATCCGCCCTGACCCACACCTCTTCATCTATAAGCCGATCTATAATGACATGATTTTTTTCAGCCAGCATGGTTACCAGGCGAATACAATTTGAGATCAGCGCCTTTACAGGTAAGTCCTGGATATTAAATTTAAGCTCGTTATTTTCTACACTGACAATATCCAGCACCTCGTCGACCAGGTGTAAAAGATGATTACTGGCCTTTAGAACATGGCTTATACATTCTTTCTGCTCGGGTTCCAGGTTCTCAGTATTGCCTTCGAGTAACTGGCTAAATCCATGGATTGCATTCAGCGGGGTTCGTAATTCATGACTCATCCTGGAAAGAAACTGGGATTTGGCCTGGCTGGCAAGTTCAGCCGTTTCTTTAGCTTTGATGATATTGATTTCTGCATCCTTACGCGCAGTAATATCCTCGACCAGGGATGCTACGCCTACTATTTCATCGCCTTCATTTAACAGGGGGGTGTTGTGCCATTCACAGTAAATAATATCACCTGTACGGGTTTTATTTTTGTTGCTGCTACGCATGCCGCCCTTATGCTCACATAGTTCCTGCCAGATATTGGCCACATGCTCTCTTTCACTTTCAGGGATTATCAGGTCAAAGGCATTTTTGCCTAGCGCCTGTGACTGGCTAAAGCCAAATATTTTTTCGGCCGACGGGTTCCATCTTACGACATTAAATGCCTTATCCCACTCTATGTAACCAAGGGGTGTGCGCTGTACATGGAACTGTTGCTTCTGGTGGTAACTGTCCAGTAGTCGCTCGCGCTCAACAGCTTCCAGCCTCATGGTTATATTCTGTAACGTGCTTTCATAGATACGTTGCCCCGAAATACTAACCAGTACATAAAACAGGCCTATCATAAAGGCCATGGCTGCTGATAATTCAGACGCGTCATTAGCGAAGCGAATAATAAGAGGGACCAGCAGGAAGGTAAGGAATATAAAAATGTATTTGCGGATGAAGGACAGATTGGTTATGGCGCCCGCACACATGCCTGCCATAACAAAGGCAAGAAAAGCCTGGTGTGCAATGTTATTTTCCGGGAATAACAGGTAGCTCCCGGCACCCCAGATGACACTACTTATCAAGGTGCCCGACATAAAGAAATTTTCGCGGACTGCTGGGGTGCTTATGCCTGATTTATGGAACCTTAAATAAGTAAAGCCGCGGTACAGGCTTACCAGTATAATGGCTGATAACCAGGCCGTGATGATACGTTGATCGATGACTGACCATTGAATGACAGATAGTATGCCCGCATTAATAACGACTGCCAGCAAACTAAAAGGCAGAGCCCTGTACAACAGGTTGACCTGCTCCCTGTGAATATCAGACCCAGGGATGAGCAGCATTGGATTAGTGGGCGGAGATACTTCTTTATTCATTTTACAGGATCATTGGGTCTTCATCGATTGACGTCAATTTAAATACCCAATCAAGGTAAAAACCCCGATTTTGTAAATATTTTGCGCGCTTTATTTGTTCTTTATAGTCAGCTGCAAGCTGCTGACCATATTTTTTTATATATTGTTGCTGCATGACAGGCAGCCAGTCGCTTTCTGATTTGCTCAGATATGTTTCACTGAGCGCCGTGTCTATGCCCCTGTCCCTGAGTTCATTGGTTATCCGCAGAGGGCCATAACCCCTGTTTCTGCGCATGTTAACATAGGCCTCGGTAAAACGTTCATCCGACTGGAGATTTTTTTGCTGCAACTTTTGTAATACCTGATCAATCTCGGCATCATCAAAATATCGCTGTTTGAGCTTGCGCTCCAGCTCAAGTACGGAATGTTCCCGCCGGGCCAGTAGCCCGACAGCAACTTCTATGGCTGAGCGCTCTGTTTTAGACTTCAGCTTCCAGCTCCTCAAAATCATCGGCCTGCTCTGCCACTGCTGATGGAGTTGCTTTTACCAACAGCAATTCCCTGAGCTTGCCATCAATTTCTTTGGCGATATCTGGATTTTCCTTAAGGAAGGTTCGTACCTTGTCCTTACCCTGGCCAATGCGATCACCATTATAGCTATACCATGCGCCGGACTTATCGACCAGCTTGTGTTCAACACCCATGTCAATTAACTCGCCTTCCCAGGAGATGCCTTCACCATAAAGGATTTCGAAGTTGGTCTGTTTGAATGGCGGTGCTACCTTGTTTTTAACGACTTTTACCTTGGTTTCATTACCGAGGATTTCATCACCCTTCTTGATGGCGCCAGTGCGGCGAATATCCAGGCGTACCGATGCGTAAAACTTAAGCGCATTACCACCGGTTGTCGTCTCTGGATTACCGAACATAACGCCGATCTTCATACGGATCTGGTTGATAAAAATCACCAGTGTATTGGAGCGTTTGATATTGGCGGTTAGTTTGCGCAGTGCCTGTGACATA
>JAOUMO010000112.1 GCA_029881425.1 Gammaproteobacteria bacterium | reverse complement strand
ATGCTGGCGGTCAACTTTGGCCTGGCTATCACCGGCCTGTTGATGATTAGTGGCTTTATCTACTGGCGTACCCACACCATGCTGATCACCAAGCTGGGGAGCCTGATCGATACCCTGCCCCTGTTTGGTGTCACCTTTTTTATTGCCGGCCTGTCAATTATTGGTATGCCGGGCACGCCGGGCTTTGACTCTGTTCACCTGGTACTGGAGGCCTCGATCCATCGCTTTGGCGCACTGGTTACGGTCGCCGCGGCACTGGGCAATGTACTGGCAGCCGGCTTCCTGCTGCTCGCCTTCCAGAAGGCCTTTATGGCACCGCGCCAGTCAACCAGCATTCAAAAAGACATCAACCCGGCCTCTTTGCCCGAGACGCTGATGGCCCTCATAGTGATTATTCTCTTATTGGTGGTCGGCTTTTATTCCGGGCCCTGGCTGGATCTAATCGAACCTTCACTGGAAGGCCTGAGTAATCTCTATGACCACGTGGACTATTAACCCATGGACATGACCAGCCACTTTTCCCTTCTAAGCCTGCTCATCTTCAGCCCACTGCTGGGCGTTGCCCTGCTCTGGTTATCGAATAACAAACGGCACATCCAGCGACTTGCCCTGCTCGGCAGCCTGTTGAGCCTGATCGTCTCCCTGGTCCTGCTGGCCCGCTTCGACCCAGCATATGATGGCTTCCAGTTTATTGAAAAGATGCCCTGGATCCATACCCTCAATATCCAGTATTTCCTGGGTATTGATGGCCTGTCCATCCTGTTTTTACCACTAACATCACTGCTGTTCTGTGCCGTTATTATCGCCTCATGGAATACGGTGCGCAGCATGCCCCACCTGTATTACTCCATGCTGCTGCTATTACAGACCGCGACCCTGGGTATCTTTACCTCGCTCGACAGTATGCTGTTTTTCCTCTTCTGGGAGCTGTCACTGGTCCCCATTTATTTCCTCATCAGCCTCTGGGGCGTGGGCCCTAACCGGCGCTATGCGGCAGTAAAATATACCCTGTTTATGCTCGCGGGTGGCGTACCCCTGTTGTTTGGTTTTATCGTCCTCGCCTTCAACCAGGCCAATGGGGTTATCCCTGCCGGCCTCAGTTTTGATTACCAGGTACTACTGGCCGGAACCATTCCAATCGAAGCGCAGACCACGGTCTTCTTTTTATTGCTGCTCGGCTTTGGCGCCAAGGCACCGATTTTCCCCTTCCATACCTGGCTACCCACGGTAGCCATGGAGGGCCCGGTCGCGATTGCCGCGATCATGACCGGCCTCAAACTCGGGGTGTATGGCTTTATCCGCTTTGTTATCCCACTGGCCCCCCAGGCCGCACTGGATTATCACTGGCTACTGGCCGGCCTGGGCGTGGTCAGCATTATTTATGGCGCCATTATCGCGCTCAACCAGAGCAACCTGCGCGCCGTACTCGCCTACGCCAGTATTAGCCATGTCGGGCTGGTGCTGCTCGGCATCGCCTCCTTCAACATCATGGGTATACAGGGCGCGCTGTTCCAGCTGCTGAATTTCTCCATTGTTGCCGGCGGCATCTTCCTCATTACCGGCTTCCTGCACCACCGCACCGGCTCCACGGACAATATCAGCCTTGGTGGTGTCGCCAGCTCCATGCCCCTGCTCGCCAGCTTCTTCCTGCTGTTTGGCCTGGCCGGGCTTGGCCTGCCCGGCACCAATGGCTTTGCAGCCGAGCACCTGATCCTGCTCAGCTCACTACAAACCCATACCGGTGCCGGCATTGCTGCGCTGGCCGGCCTTATCCTCAGCGCCGCCTACTTTATGGGCATCTACCGCACCGCCTTCCTTGGCAGGGCACGGCACAGTGTCGTCATCGATGCGGTTGACCTGCTCCCCCGCGAACTGGCACTGGTACTGGTATTTTCGATACTGATACTGTTCATGGGCATTTTCCCGAACACGGTACTCGATATCACCCGGAGCGCCTCAGAACTCTGGTTGTACCGACTACAACATTAAATATATTGGCCCACGCAGTGGAAAAACTCGCAACAGACGCCAATCCCCGTTAAAATAACCGGCTTATTGCGCCTGATTCATCTGCGCCTGACAGATTTCCACAAATGAGTCTGCCCCAGAACGTGCGGCGACTGGTTTGAATAAAATTTTAAAACATTAGAGTTAAGGAGACATACATGTCCCAAAAACACCCTGTTATTGCTGTTACCGGCTCGTCTGGTGCAGGCACATCCACAGTAAAACGTGCTTTTGAACATATCTTTATCCGTGAAAAGATCACACCCGTGGTTGTCGAAGGCGACAGCTTCCATCGCTATGGTCGTGTTGAAATGAAAGCCGCCATGGAAGAAGCAGAAGCCAAGGGCAATAAGCATTTCAGTCACTTTGGTGAAGACGCCAATATTTTCGACACCCTGGAAGAACTGTTTGCCAGCTATGGCAAATCAGGTACCGGCAAAAAACGTTACTATTTACATTCTGGCCCCGAAGCCGACGAGCACAATGCCCGCCTCGGTATCGATAAGCAGCCTGGTGAATTTACACCCTGGGAAGACATCGAGGCCGGTTCTGACCTGATGTTCTATGAAGGCCTGCATGGCCTGGTTAAAACCGACAATGTAAATATTGCCCAGCACGTTGACCTGGGTATAGGTGTCGTACCTATCGTCAACCTGGAATGGATACAGAAAATCCAGCGTGATAATGCCGAGCGTGGCTATTCTGCAGAGGTTATCGTGGATACCATCCTGCGTCGTATGCCCGATTACGTGAACATCATTACGCCCCAGTTCTCAGAGACGGATATAAACTTCCAGCGTGTATCCACGGTTGATACCTCGAACCCTTTCATTGCCCGTGACATCCCAACACCGGATGAAAGCTTTGTCGTGATCCGCTTCAAGGATCCTGCCAAGTTCAACATCGATTTCCCTTACCTGTTGAACATGATCCACGACTCATTCATGTCTCGCCGTAACACCATCGTAGTACCCGGCGGCAAAATGGGTATGGCGATGGAAGTTATCCTGACGCCAATCATCCATGACATGATTGAAAAATCGAAAAAAGCGCGTTAATTTCCCGACAAGCTTAATCGATTACAAAGAAGCCGGCGAAAGCCGGTTTTTTTATTGCCCAAAAATGCCTACACTTAGGCCATGGAACAATTTATATATGCATATGCATCACGCAAGGACCTGGATCAGCTTCTGGATTACTGCATCATCCAGTTAGGCGACATCCCCGCCGAGGCCACGCTCGGTTTTATTTACATCAGCGACCATTTTTCAGAGCAGTTTGCCACAATCATCCACCGCCTGAAATCCGCAACCGGTATCGAGCACTGGACCGGCTCCGTTGCCATGGGGGTGATCGCCGGCCATCACGAATACTATAATCAGCCTGCCATTGCGATCATGCTGGCCGATATTAACGAGGCCGATTTCAGGCTACTACCCAACCAGACCCAGCTCACCAGCCCGATAAATAGCAAGCTTACCAACTGGTGCAACAGCAACACTTTTAACTGCGGGCTCATCCACGGCGACCCGACGCACAACGATTTTCAGGGCTTGCTGATGCACCTGGACACCCAGCTACCCAATGCCTTTTTAATCGGTGGCGTCAGCTCATCACACCAGATGCATTACCAGCTGGCCGACAATATCTACTACGGCGGTATTTCCGGCATCCTGTTTTCAGATCAGGTACCCATCATGTCCAACCTGACCCAGGGCTGCCTGCCCATTGGTAACCGACACCTCATCACCCAGGCGGATCAGAATATCGCCTATACACTGGATCACAAGCCAGCCCTTGAGGTACTGTCCGATGACGTAGGCGACATCATCCAGCACGACTGGAATAATGCAACAGGACTGATTTTTGCGGGCCTGTTACAGCCCCATTCTGATCTTAACGATTACACCGTACGACAGATTATCGGCCTTGACCTCAATGAAAAATTCTTTGCCATTGCCGACCAGCTTGAAACCGATGATGAAATAATTTTTTGCAGCCGCGATGCAGACTCTGCCATCGAAGACATGCGGCGCATGTTGCTGCAACTCAAATCACGGCTAACAACAGCACCCAAAGGCGGCATTTATATTTCCTGCATGGGTCGCGGCCCCCAACAGTTTAATGAGCCATCACAGGAAACGGGATTAATCCGCGAGATACTCGGCGACTTCCCCCTCATCGGCTTTTTCGCCAATGGTGAAATCCACAAAAATACACTCTATGGCTTTACTGGTGTACTCTGCCTGTTTAATTAATCAAACTAATTTAACCCGTTAAATATGCCATGATCATCGACAGCCATTGCCATATCGACTTTGAAGATTTTGATAGCGACCGCGACCAGGTTATCCATAACGCTAACCGGGCCGGTGTTGAAAAAATCATAGTCCCCGGCATCACCGCCCGCAACTGGCAAAGACAACACGACATCTGCCAGCAATATACCGGACTCTATGCCGCCTTTGGTTTACACCCCTATTTTTTAGAGCAACACCAGCAACAGCACATTGATGCACTAAAGCAATGGATCGAACAGCATGACACGATTGGCATAGGTGAATGCGGCCTGGATTTTTTTCTGCCCGAACTGGACAAAGACACCCAACAATTTTATTTTTATGCACAACTGGAGCTGGCACTTGAAAAACAGCTACCGGTTGTTATCCACGCCAGAAAAGCAACGGAACAGGTTATACAGGCGATAAAACAACGACCGGGTTTGCGCGGCATGATCCACAGCTATTCCGGCAGTTATGAACAGGCGACACAACTCATCGATCTGGGATTTTTCATTAGCCTTGGTGCCAGCATTACCTACGACAATGCAACGCGCATACAAAAGATTGCATCACAACTACCGCTGGAGCATTTACTGGTCGAGACGGATGCACCGGACCAGGCAGGTGGCGTGCATAGAGGCAAAAGAAATGAGCCGGGGTTTATTGTCGAGGTTGTTGAGGGGCTTGCGTGCATCAAGGGGCTATCTCGGGAAAACATTATTCAACAGACGAGTTTGAATGCGATGACTTTGTTTGGTCTGGATTAGATGCCATGTTATTCCGCTAATTACCCGCAATGCCCTGGCACCACACTAGGATAATGGACAGGAAAAACTATGGACAACAATGGGTGATAAAATAAGAAGTAAGCCGGTTATTATTGCAAGGTGATGATTTGCAATGATTTAATCATGCAGGCCAAGGGATAAATGAAAAGGATAAATCTAAAAAAACTATGGACGGTTTCCTCTTTTTGTCCATTAGATCTATTTAATATAGTAGATAGGTCGTTGATTCAGTTTGGGTTTTGCAGCATACTGGATTTTGTTGTAGGGGAAACTATGGAAATGTGTTCTGTGGATTTTTTCTGAGGAATAAATTGTTAGGAGCAACATGCATATACCAAGTGAACGAGTCTACTCTGAAATGCGTTCTGAAGCCGCATCACTTTGGATGGTGCCTGCTAATGGTGGGGAAGAAATTGCGGTTCTTATTAAAGCGCCTAGTTCTTCTATAAAAGCCTTGGTTGCTGGTTGTGAATTAGAATTTGTATTCGGAAAATTCAATGAATACATATGTAACGGTGTGAGAATACATGACATGCCTGATGCCCCAATGTTAATTTCTGGAGCACAACGAAATATTGAAGAGCATCATGCATTACTACGGTTACTAAATGATTTGACAGCACCAGTGTTTCTCTTTAACGAAATGGATGTTTGTCTTGCTTGGACAAATCTAGCAATAACTGAATCTGATGCTGCTAGAATAAAAAATAGTATCGGTGATATTTCATCCTTCTATACCGGTAATTTTACTAGTGAGTGCTCCCACGCTCTCGACTGCTTCTGTTACTCAACTGATCAAACTCAAACATATCCTGATGCCTCAGAAATCCCACTTCAATTTTTAGAAGCTGGTTTAGAGTCATGGAGAATCAATAATAACAACTTTATAGGTGTTCATGAAAATCACTCAGTTATAATAGACGACAAAAATGAGGGTGAAATATTCGAGCGTGCCATATGGGCATCACTTGAATCAGTGTTTCCATTAAATATATATAAAAGTCCTCAAGTCATAATCGGCAAAAAGGCTAGAGAATTGACCGATGTTTTAGCTTTTCATCAATATGGAAGTATTTTAATAGAATCAAAGGATTTATCTGTGCTTCAAGCAGGTTTTGAGCGATATCAAGAGAGAAGAACTAATGGAGTGCAAAAGCAAATATCAAAGGCAATAAAACAACTAGTTGGCGCATGTAATGCTGTAAAAAGCGGAAATGATGTTTATGATTCGAAAGGGAATATAATAAATATTGTCCGCGACAAGCCTTTTCACTGTGTAATCCTTATTACTGAAATGATGCACTGGGGTGATTGGGGAAAAATAGAGCAAGAGATTATGGAAGCTATGAAGTCAACTGGTTCATTCTTTAATCTGGTAGACCTACGTGAATTTATAACCTTATTAAAAGGCAGTTCTGGCCGCGCCGAATTGCTTGATTATAATTTAATGGAGCGGTGTAAATCTTTTGTCAAATGCGGTTCTGTTCATTTGCGTAGTCAAATTGCTCCTAACAATGCACTTCAGCCGACGCCAAAAAGCGGCGCGGCTGAGTTTTAGCGTTAGAGAAACTTAAATAGACACCCATCCTAAGAAAAGCACAAATCACTAAATTCCAGGGGGTATTGTTCTATTGCTTATTAAAGTGCAAGCATTTTTGCTGTATCAAGCTACAAAATATGGTTTTATTGCTGCGGTTTCTCTAAAAAATGAAATTAAAGACGAATGGAAACTGCAATGAGTAAATGCAGGTTATAAATCGATGAATGCTTTTTGTTAAATGTTACGGAAAGTAACTGTCACAACTAGTAATCCCCGGTGTGCGTTGATACTTTAATTTTTTACACGCCTCTCGTAGTTTAAATACAGAACCCACTAGCCCCTTAAAGGGGCTTTCAAAGTGTTGGCTCAGATACAGCCAGTTATTCGATGCCATATTCAGGCGTTGCAGGATAGGGGGTAAGCTTGATGCTATGTGACCGCGTTTGTCTTCACGAATAATTCGTCCCGTCCAGTCAACCAGTTCCAGGTAATCCGTGAGTTTAAAGGGCAGGCCCTCGGGCATGGACCGCCTGGGATTACCTACGAATGGGAATAACCCATCAGGTTGATGGCTGTTGGTTTTTTCTGCATTGAAGCGTTGTCGAATCGATGTGTGCAATGACGCCTCAGGTGTATCGGCCAACTTAGAACGTAATGGGTTCAAATCAACATAGGCCATACAGGCGGCCAGAGCTGCTTCATCCAGTAGGGCCTGTGACCTGAAGCGACCTTCCCAGAAACGACCGGTGCAGTCATCTTCGGTATTGGCCTGGCGGGCAATGGATTCATTGAGCACGCGCATGTACCAGCTGATATCCATCAGGCGTGAACGCCATAAAATAACGCGCTCATTTAAGGTATCTCGTTCCGCCTTGCATAAGGCCTCACCTTTTATATAACGCTGCGAGAGCAATGTGCCCGTAAATAACTGGTGCCAGCGTGTGATGACCTCGTCTGTGTTCCAGTTATCGGCTTTGTGTTTATTCACGTGCAACACAATATGGTAGTGATT
>JAOUMO010000111.1 GCA_029881425.1 Gammaproteobacteria bacterium | reverse complement strand
CGAAGGACATGGGACAATACTAGAGGCAAATGCCCTGATTGAGTTGGCCAGTGCGGTGCGCATGGATGCCGAGTCTGGTTACGGCTTACAGGCAAATATGGAATTGCAGGCAGCCTACCTGGAGCCTTCGGCAGTGGCCACCGATCAGTCATCAAGTGATGCGATTGCAAGATTGAGGGTTACCCGCCCCCTGTATGACTTTGGTCAGACCGAATTAAAGATAACGGCAGCAGACGACGAACAACAGGCGATTGTCCATTATAAAAAATTCATTATAGAGAAAAGAAAAATAGACATTGCCCGGCAATTTTTTGAGGTGCTGCTGGCTGATCTGAAATATGCCTGGGATAATGAGGCTATGGCCATTGCCTATGTGCGCTTTGATGCGCAAAAAAAACGCCATGGCCTGTCAGATATATCAGATATTGAATTACTGGAATTTGAAAGTAATTACCAGTCTGTTCGCCTGCAGCGTAATGCCAGTGAAATTAAGCAACGATCAGCACGCGCAGGACTGGCAGAGGCATTAAACCGTGCTGAACAGTTGCCATCAAATTTAATAACACCCGAATTAAGCTTTGCTGAACGTAAATTACCTGATTATGAGCAACTGCTTGCGCAGGCAAATAAAAATAATCTACAGCTTAAATTACACAGGACCTATGTAGATGCCGCACAAAAAAGGATGCTGGCTGCACGTTATCAAACAAGGCCAACACTTGCCGCGGGGGTTACGGTATCTGAATATGATCGTGAGTTTTCATCCAGTGATAAATGGCGGCTAGAGCTCAACCTGACAGTGCCTCTATTTGAAAGCCAGGCGATGCAGGCCACTATTGCCCGGCAGAGAAGTCAATGGCTAAAACAACGTGCTATGCTTGTGGGTAGTGAGTCAAAAATGCGTCAACAGGTCCTGGAGCTGTGGCAAAAAATCAGGTTGTTAATAAATTACAGGGAACAACTGCAGGTATCGATGGATTTCACTGAATTAGCGCTGGATCGTAATCGTGCGTTATATGAAATGGAAGTTAAAACTAACCTGGGCGATGCCATGGTCGCTGTATCAGAAATGCGTTATAAAAAGGCTAAGGCAGAATTTGATCTGGCATTGGCATGGATGGAGCTGGATCTTGTTACGACTAATCAACTATTGCAGGGTGAAGCACAGTGATCGGTTATAGAATATTGTTGATGCTTGGCATGAGTTTTTCAGCGATGGTGGTGCATGCGGCCAGTTTTGAAGGTGTACTAAGCTGGGAAAATAAAGTGATGCTGGGTTTTCCGGTGACCGGTGTAGTCCAGCGAGTGCTTGTCCATCCCGGTATGAAAATCAGTAAGGGACAGTCCCTGGTAAGCCTGGATCATAGACCCTTTCAAATCAATCTAAAGCGGCAGGATGCAAAAAAGGCCAGCTTAACGCCGTTATTAAAAAATGCGAAGAGAGAACTGGACCAGGCTATAGATTTATATGACAGGACGGTTCTCTCAGAGGTGGAGCTGCAGGTCATAGAGGGCAAATATGATTCATTGCAGGCCGATTACGCGATTGCCGAAGCGGATATCGAACTGGCGCACTGGCAGCTTGAATATGCAAGCCTGGTTTCACCGGTAAATGGTTTGCTTATTGCCAATCATTTCGTACAGGGCATGATTATTTCGGAAGAAAACAAAGCAGACATGTTCATGGAGCTGGCCTATACCAGCATTATGCAGGTTGAGTTAAGTGTGAGTCGTGAGCAGATGTCGACACTCAGTATCCAGCAGTCGGTCAATATTTACATTGATTCCGATAAGGTGCAGGGTGAAGTAAAAAGCATTCATAGGAAGCCAGATGGCAATGGGCTGTACAAAATCATCATCCGATTCCCCAATGATAGTGAAAAAAATTATGCTGCAGGGCAGAGTGTAAAGGTGAATTTTTGATGGCCTGTCGTCATTATTATATTGCTGGCCAGGTGCAGGGTGTATTTTTCAGGGCAAGTACCTATGATAAGGCACGAAGCCTGTGTCTTACAGGCTGGGTCAGGAACATACCAGATGGTCGTGTTGAAGCCGTTGCCTGTGGTGATGAAGAACAACTGACTTTGCTGGAAGGCTGGTTTAACCAGGGGCCTCCCATGTCAAAAGTTGATACAGTTGATATTGTGGGCGAAACAGAAATACATGTGAATAGTTTTGAAATCAGGTATTAGACTTTTGCGAGAAAATTTATGAGTGCAGTGGTAGATATTAAGGATCGGAAGCTGGAACTTCATGAGGTGCTGGGCTGGCTTGAACAGGATGGCATGGTATCAAAAGATAATGCCCAGATGTTGCGTAGTATCGCCGTCACTAAAGATTATACCGGGCGGAACCCATTGCTGGTCCTGGCAGAGCGTCAATGGATAGATGAGCGTGATCAACACACAGCTCTATCCCTGGAATTTTTGACCCAGTGGCTGGCCGAAAAAGTGGACATGCCCTTTTTCAGGATAGACCCGTTGAAAATTGAAGTACGTAAGGTGACGGGTGTTATGTCCTATGCCTATGCGGCACGTTTTAATATCCTGCCAGTAAAAGTTGAAAGTGGTGTCATTACTGTTGCAACTGCCGAGCCCTTTGAGAAAGAATGGGAGAATGAATTAAGCAGGATAAATAAAAGTGTATTTAAACGCGTCATAACCAGTCCTGAAGATATTTCACGCTACCTGCTGGAATTTTACACCATTTCAAAATCGGTTATTGGTGCAGAATCAAATACCCAGCTGGGTGCGGGTAACCTCGCGAACCTGGAGTCCATGATGGAGCTTGGACGAGCAGGTAAGCTCGATGCCAATGACCAGCACGTGGTCAATATTGTGGACTGGTTATTACAGTATGCCTTTGATCAACGCGCCAGTGACATCCATCTGGAGCCACGACGTGAACAGGGCAATGTGCGCTTTCGTATTGATGGTGTATTACACCAGGTTTACCAAATTCCAACTGCGGTTATGGCCGCAGTTTCCAGTCGTATAAAAATTCTGGGACGAATGGATGTGGCCGAAAAACGTCGCCCACAGGATGGTCGATTAAAAACAAGAACACCGGATGGAAAGGAAATAGAATTACGTTTGTCGACCATGCCAACGGCCTTTGGCGAAAAGATGGTTATGCGTATTTTCGATCCCGAGGTGCTAGTTAGAAATTACCGTGAGCTGGGTTTTGGTTCTGCCGATAGTGAAAACTGGAACCATATGATCAACCAGCCCCATGGTATCATCCTGGTCACGGGACCTACCGGTTCGGGTAAAACCACCACGCTTTATTCCACACTAAAACAGCTGGCAAAACCAGAAGTTAATGTATGTACGGTTGAAGACCCTATAGAATTAATTGAGCCCCGTTTTAACCAGATGCAGGTGCAGCATAATATTGGCCTGGACTTTTCAACCGGTGTTCGTACCCTGTTACGCCAGGATCCCGATATCATTATGATCGGTGAGATTCGTGATATGGAGACGGCCGATATAGCCATCCAGGCAGCTTTGACGGGCCACCTTGTCATATCAACATTGCATACCAATGATGCACCATCGGCGGTAACGCGATTAATGGAAATTGGTGTGCCACCTTATTTGATCCATTCTACGGTGCTGGGTGTTATGGCGCAGCGCCTGGTACGTACATTGTGCCCCCATTGTAAACAGGAAGCCGAGATAAGTGATGTGGCATGGGAACAACTGGTAAAACCCTGGAAATCGGCGAAGCCAAAGAAAATATTTGAGCCAGTGGGTTGTCTCGAGTGCCGCAATACGGGTTACCTGGGGCGTATCGGTATTTATGAAATGTTTATTTTTACACCTGGGGTGAAGAAGCTGGTAACCGAAACCAGTGATATCTCTGCATTGCGTCAGCAGGCGCTGAAAGACGGCATGCTCCCATTACGTCTCAGTGGTGCACAGAAGGTAGCATCGGGAATTACGACTATTGAAGAGGTGCTACGTGTTGCACCACCACCTATAGCGGATTAATAGTTTTAGACTGAATCACAGTTAATTCCCTGTCCCGGTGGTAATGTCTCTTACCATTTCTTGCGGAGACAGGGATATGAGCCGGATAACATCCTTTGTGCGGCATCTTACCGTCAGCGATCTTGACCAAATAAAAAACCGTTCAATAGAAAAAAAATATAAACAGGGTGAGCTGGTTTTCTCAGAAGGTGACCAGGTCGACTCTTTCTATATTATCGTCTCAGGTAAGGTGTCGATCTTTTTCAGCCAGTGTGGCCATGATGAAGAAATATGCCGCCTGGGTGCGGGTAAGTATTTTGGTGAAATGGCAATATTCAATCACTATCGGCGTACCGCTTCGGTGCGTGCGCTTGAGGATGCCGTCCTGTTAAGTATCGATAAGGACGAGTTTGTGTCCTTTGTGGAAAGCCACCCTAAGCTTGCCGCAAAGATTAAAAAAATGCTGGTCAAGCGAAATGAAGAACTGGTGTTAAGAGAAAATCTTATCCATACCACGGGTATTCATGGAAAAAAATTACATGTCAGTATCAAGGGCGATCCCTCGCTTAGAGAGTCTGCATTTTTTCGCGGTAAGCATGAAAGTATTGTTGATAAGATATTGGCAGATCTCGAACCTCGACTGGAAGATATCCTGTTAAATCGGAGTATCTATAAAATATTTATCGGCTTTAATAGTGGTGAAATTCGTACCAGTTCCGTGTTTGATCCGTTTAGTGAAGAAATACATACAGCCGATAAATTAACAGATACATCATATATAGAAAGGCACTTCCCGAAAATAGCCTACAAAGAAAAGGCGAAAATGATTCAGAGTATTTACCGGTTTATTGCGGATGATATGCATTTTCCCGGCCTGCCCGAGCACTGGAAAAATATTTTTAAAAAATCACGGCAGAATTGGCAGCCTGTTAACCAGGATGATATTACCGCGGTAATGACAAAGTTGACGGAGTTGAGGAGTATTCCTGATTTTTATTTACGTAACTTCAGTATCAGTATGATACAGGATGCGATACGTATGCAGTTTAACTGTGATGGCACGCATATTGTAAGTAGTGAGGATTACCAGCGATTTCTTGAGGAGAACCTGGAGAGAATTAGTTAGCTTCTCATGGTTGGATATTATCTGGGGCGTTGAAAATAAATAAAGAAAACGCAAATAGAAAAGCATTATAAATCTATATTTTCTTTTTTAAAGTCAATAACCACTGGCCCTGGCCAGTTAGCGTCATTTATGGTTGATGCTTTAATTAATTCCTGAACCATTTCTGACTCAGCACCGTCATTACCTTATCCGGGTATTTCCACGACCCCAAACTCCCGTTATAACGAGCCAGCGCACGACGGATATGTCCCTGTTCCATGTCCAGGTAGTATTTCAGGATGGTACAGCCCATGCGCAGGTTGGTTTTGATATCCATCAGGTTGTCATCCGGGTGGGCGATTTCCTTGAGCCAGAAGGGCATGATCTGCATCAGGCCCTGTGCCCCTGATTTTGAAATGGCGAAGTGATCAAAGCGGCTTTCAATCTCGATTACTGCCAGTACCAGTTCGGCGGGCAGCTTGGCGCGACTGGCTTCGCGGTGGATATTTTTTAACAGGTCGAGGCGTTGTTCTGGATCGGGCAGACGTTTCTCCAGCCGGGTCGACATATCCAGTAACCAGACCTCGGCATCAAAACGATCGTCAAAACTATCGGCCTGTTCAATTGCCTGGATCAGTCGTTTCCTGAGTTCAGGATCGGTTTTTTTTATTTCCGCCGATAGCTGTGGCACGACAACGCATAATAGACAGCAAATAACTAGTTTATAAATGGTTTTCATCAACACCCTGTCTGTAATATATCCCCATTTCATCTGACAGTTAGCTTGTCAAAAACAGGAGAAAACGCAAATGAACACTAACAACGCAAATAATAATAGATATTAAATGGATACTGATCCGACCTGTCCCAGGGCGAAGCCTGGGGAAAGTAACAAAACAACCAATCTATATTTGCGCGCATTCGCGTTTATTTGCGTTTTCTTTTACATTAGATCAAAAACTATTTACTGGTATCGCAGATGAGGTGCGAGTTTCCACTTTATTGCATGAGCCCTTTTAGCTCTTCAACAATATTATCCAGTGACAGTTCACGGGTGTCTGAATCTCTGCGCCCCTTGTATTCAATGGTGCCTGAATCGAGTCCACGTTCACCCAGTACCAGTCGATGTGGGATACCGATGAGTTCGATATTGGCCAGCATCGAACCGAGGCGTTCTTTCTGGTCGAACAGTAAAACATCCAGGCCTGCTGTGGTAAGTCTAGTATAAAGTTCTTCGGTTGCTGCCTGCAGTCGTTCTGATTTCTGCATATTGATCGGTGCAATGGCGACATCAAAGGGGGCTATCGACTGGGGCCAGATAATGCCGTTGTCATCATGGTTCTGTTCAATGGCGGCAGCGACCACACGTGATACACCAATACCATAACAGCCCATGGTCATGACCTGGTTAGCACCATTTTCATCCAGTACACCGGCCTGTAATGCCTGGCTGTATTTATTGCCCAGCTGGAAGATATGGCCAACCTCAATACCACGCACGATGGAGAGGGTGCCCTTGCCATCGGGGCTGATATCGCCGTTGACAACATTGCGTAGATCGGCGGTTTCAGCCTCGGGCAGGTCACGTCCCCAGTTAACGCCAGTGAGGTGTTTGCCGGTCTGGTTCGCGCCACAGACGAAGTCGCTGGCGTGTGCTGCCGCGTGGTCGGCAATGATGCTGATTTTCAGGTCCAGCGGGCCGACTGAGCCCGGTGCGCAACCGGCTACGGCCTTGACCTGTTCTTCGGTTGCGAATTCCAGTGGCGAACGCACCTGTGCTAGCTGTGCGGCCTTGATTTCATTCAGTTCATGATCGCCGCGTAATACCAGTGCCACAACCGAGCCTTCGTCGGTGCCGGCGACCAGCAGGGTTTTCAGGCATTGGGAGGGCTTGATCTGAAGAAATTCGCTGATTTCTTCAATACTGTGTATGTTGGGGGTGTCGATGATCTGTTTTTGTTCCGTGGCTGCGGCACGTTCACCGCTCGGTGCTATTGCCTCTGCCTTTTCAATGTTGGCCGCATAGTCGCTGCCCGAGGAAAAGGCGATGGCGTCTTCGCCGGATTCAGCCAGTACATGGAATTCATGTGAACCGCTGCCACCAATCGAGCCGCTGTCGGCGATGACCGGGCGGAAGTCCAGCCCCAGCGTATTGAAGATATTGGAGTAGGCCTGGTACATCTCATCATAGGTCTGTTGCAGTGATTCCTGCGTCATATGGAAGGAGTAGGCATCCTTCATGAGGAACTCACGTGAACGCATAACACCGAAACGGGGGCGGATCTCGTCACGGAATTTGGTCTGGATCTGGTACCAGACCAGCGGCAGCTGTTTGTAGCTGTTGAGTTCGCGGCGCGCCAGGTCGGTAATAATTTCTTCATGGGTGGGGCCAAAGCAGAATTCGCGGTTATGGCGATCATTAAAACGCAGCAGTTCGGGACCATACTGCTCCCAGCGGCCCGATTCCTGCCATAATTCGGCAGGCTGTACCGCGGGCATGAGTATCTCAAGGGCGCCGGTGCGATCCATTTCGGCACGTACGATGTTTTCCACCTTGCGTAAAATGCGGTAACCCAGTGGCAGCCAGGTATACATACCCGAGGCAAGGCGACGGATCAGGCCGGCCCTGAGCATG
>JAOUMO010000110.1 GCA_029881425.1 Gammaproteobacteria bacterium | reverse complement strand
ATGGCTTACTGTAAATAATACAGGCAATAGAAATAGCCAGATGCCCGCTTTTAGTGCAAAGGAAAGAAATAACCATTGATCGCTAACGATCCAGGCTAGAAAACTTGCGGCACCTGTCCAGCCTGCAGTAAGTGCGAAATTGAGTGCGGTTTCATAATATTTATTTTGAGCAGCAGCAACTTTATAGACCTGGTAGAGGTGCCACTGTCCCTGTGCCCAGCCAAATAGATAAATAGCCAGGCCGGTGGCAGCCAGGGTTAAGTTGAAAAAGATACCGACTTCAAATAATAAAATACCCAGTGCCATCCACAGGAATGTATTTACATAATGTTCCTGTTTAACCAGTGGTCCATTCATCCAGCGTGGATAAACAGTCATCAAAAAACCAAAAATAAAAAACGTAAAAACCCCGTAGAGCATAACAAAAGCATGTGCCCAGGTGGTTGGGATTAAAGTGTTGAGTGGTGACCAGAGCTCGCTGTATCGCCCGATTAGTTCAAACACCCAGAACAGTATGGGCAGGACGAGTTGAATGGCGCCTGCAAAAAACATCATTCGATGCGGTGCAGCAGTAAAGGTTGGCCAGAAGGGTTGCTCGGGCATGTTGGGTTTTTCTTCGATTTGCATAATGGTTAACCGTTACTTGCAGGGGGTGATTCAGGTCGGGGCTATTCTATTGGAGAGCCTACGCGAAATATTTGATGTAGGCTAATTTCACACTGTGCTGCCAATGATAACTGTCCCTGTGCTTTTATTTTGAGTCGTGCCCATGCCAGCGGCCTAACAATGAAGGGGTCAGGTGGAGTAAGGTCGCCGACATGTTTCACGCCTCCTGGCCCGGATAGTTTTATTCCGGCCTGAAGACTGGTGTTGATTAAAACTACAAAATAGACAATCGAAACTTAGTCAATCTGTTTGTCTTTTATATAGGGTATGTATTCCTGGTCGCTGCCATAGATGTGATTGATTAACCAGACTTTCAGGAATTGAATAATGTTTTCAATGGTGCGGGTTTGATCAATGCGGTATTCATCTACAAAGCGGACAACCTGCTGCACCATCGCCTCATGGCCCTTTTTATGTTCTTCCAGCTTGGGGTAGCCATTTTTTTGCATCATCTCTTCTTCACGAGCAAAATGATACCTGGTGTAATCAATCAGTTCGTTAAGGGTTTTTTCAATCATCGCATCATCGGTATGATAATGGGCAGCGGTTTGTAACTGGTTGATCATGCCCAGTAGACGCTTGTGGTCATTATCAATGCTGTCAATGCCGACACTCAGGTTATCGTTCCATTCGACAAACTGTTTGCCGATGATTTTGTCATGGATGAAGGGGATGATGGTAACAACCGCGATCAGTATCCAGGGAAGCGGGTGGGTGAATCCCAGCATGAAACCGAGTCCTGTCATAACTAACAGCGCCATGATTAAGGCGGATAACAGGAACATACTGATGCCCTTGGAGAGCTTTGACATTGAGGCTACCTCGTGATCATTACGGTTATTCTGCCAGAGGATAATAAAATCCATCGATAAATGAACTGATTTAGGTCAATTGATCAAGGCAGTGGTACGTGTCGTTTTCCCTGGTTTATCTCAATAGTGTGGCGGTGGTGATTCTTCCGATGCGGAAAGGATATTGACCTCGGTGGCGTTCTTCAATTTCTGTTGCAGGTGTTTCAGCTGTTCAGAGAGCAGATCAATAGCCTTTTGCTGCTGGAAAATCACCTTGTCGAGTTCTTCAATATGGTTTTCCTGGTGGGTCAGGCGAATTTCAAGATCAATCAGTCGGTCATCCACTAGTTTGTTTCTCCTGTTCTAGCCAGAGTGCAGTTGCCCCGGCGACACTGGCAGGCATCGCCAGGAAGTTGAGTAGCGGGATACTGGTGAGGATAAATACACCAAAACCAAATCCCATGGAACGGGATTTGTCATTCATTGGCTGGTTTTTGATTTGTTTATAGTTTTGCCCGTGGTTGCCCATGGGGTAATCCAGGTATTCAATACTCAGCATCCAGGCACCAAAGATGACCCATAGGGCGGGTGCAACCAGATTCACCAGGGGTATGAATGAAATCAGCAGTAGCAGTATAAACCACCTGAGCAGGTAGAATAGTTTTCCCGTTTCAGTGGCAATGGATTTTATGATGTTTTTCCATAAGGGAAAGGACGGCCCGCTATCCAGTGGCTGACCGGTTAGAAAGGCCTCTGTTTTTTCGGCCAGCAGGCTATTAAAGGGGGCAGCAATTAAATTGGCTACAAATGTGAAGATGTAAAATATCAACACAATAATCATTAATGAAAATAGTGGCCAGAGTAACCAGTAGATGGCGGATTCAAGCCAGCCTAACCAGTCGGGAAAGTCAGGTAGAAACGACTCGAGCCACTGTGCAAACCGGGTTATGAGTAGATAAGCGGCCACGGCAAACAGGCTGATGTTTATGGACAGGGGGATGATAACAAAGCGCCTGATTCCCGGCTGGCTAATGAGTTTAAAACCACTGAAGGCAAACCCCATGCCAGTGAATAAATTGAAAAACATTTTCATCCTGTGATTGCTCCCTGTTTTGCTAATAAGGCGGCGCCAAAACAGGCGTCTACCTGTTTTGCGGTTAATACGGAAACGCCCAGTCGCCTGCTCCTGATCTGGCGCCAGGGCTGGTTTTTGCTGCCACCACCCGCCGTGAATACCCGTGCAGGATAGGGCGCACCCAGTTGCTGCAGTTTTTTGTAGGCATGGCATTCAATCATGGCCATACCTTCCAGTAGGCCCTGAAAAAACTCACTATCACTGGCCGGGCGTGGTGTAAGTTTACCTGCGTAGCCCGGGTCACTAACAGGGAAACGTTCACCGGGTGTCAGCAGGGGGTAGTAATCGAGTCCGGTATCGATATCCGGGAGTAGTTGGCTGCTCATTTCCCGCATTTGATCATCGCTGAAAAAATGCCTGAGTACATTACCGCCCGAATTAGAGGCGCCCCCCGCGAGCCAGTGTTGCCCCAGTTTGTGGCTATAGATGCCATGTTGTGGTGAAAAAACGGGTTTGTCTGAAATGATTTTTAGGACCATGGTGCTGCCAAGCGAGGTCACTGCATCGCCGATGCAGCAGGCACCCGTGGCGATAAAGGCGGCAATACTGTCGGTAGTGCCGGCAATGATTCTTACCTGTTGGGGTAGCTTAAACTGTTTCGCCAGGGCTTTAGTGATCGTGCCGATAAGGCTGCCCGGTTTTACCACTGTTGGTAATAACTGGCGATCCAGGCCCGTTTTCTCTATCCACTCGGGCCAGCAGCCCGTTACCGGGTCATAGCCTGATTTCAATGCATTGTTTTCATCACTGGTCGAGAAATTGCCACAGAGCATGCCTGCAATCCAGTCGGCCTGGTGCAGGGCGTGGCTGGCCTCGGGGTGTTTTTTGTACAGGTGTATCAGTTTTGCCAGGCCTGAGCTGCTGCCATGGGCGGCTGAGTTTTCCGGGGCAATGGCGCTTATAGCGTCTGCTTCGTCACGGCATTGGCTATCGTTATACATCAGTGCCGGACACAGGGGCTTACCCCCTTCATCGGTCAATAAGACCGTGCCCGAGGTACCATCTATGGCAATGGACCGGATGCTTGATGTATCAACCTGTTGAAAAAGCCGGTCCAGTAGTTGATTGACATTCTGCCACCAGAGGTTTGCATCCTGCTCTACGTGGCCCTGTTTAATGAGTGGCTCCGGCAGGGGCTGTTGCTGCATGGCAATAATATTGTCATGTTCATCTATGGCACATGCCCGGCAGCCAGAGGTGCCGAAATCGATGCCGATGAAAATTTGCTGGCTCATGTTGTATTTTTATAAAGACAGCAGGGTGTATCAATCAGGGCAGGTGTACGGGTTCAGGTGCTACCCAGTTGTCTGCACGATGTTCGGCTACAACACTGGTGTAGACACCACCACGCACATTGAATTCGGCCGTAATGCGCATAAAACGGGGTTGGGTTGCTGCCACCAGGTCACTGAGGATCTGGTTGGTGACGTCTTCATGGAAGGCACCCTCATCGCGAAATGACCAGATGTACATCTTGAGGGACTTGAGTTCCACACATTGTTTGTCCGCAATATATTCCAGGTCGATTGTCGCAAAATCCGGCTGGCCCGTTTTGGGGCAGAGGCAGGTAAACTCGGGCATGGTGATGCGTATGGTGTAATCCCTTTCCGGGCGGGGATTATCAAAGGTTTCGAGTTCTTTGCTCGGTTTTGTAGACATTGTGTGTACTCCACTGTTGGCGGGGTGCCCCGCCCAGTTCAATTATATTTGGGGGTTTTTCATACAGGCCATGACAGTCATTTCCATTATGGGTCCTGTGTTTTTAATATTAAATCCCGCTAAGCGGGATTTCACGCTGGATTTTATCAGCTTTGGCGTAGTTGTTGGGTAACAAATAACATCCCGGTAAACAGGGCCAGGGCGCCTGCCTGGTGACTGGCTGCCAGGGCGATAGGTACGTGTAACAGCAGGGTGGATATGCCCAGTGTGACCTGGAGCAGGAGCAGTCCCAGTAGTATATTGAGTCCCCGTTTCAGGCGTACAGTCGGGTTCTGGCGCATGGCATAAATCCAGAAACTGATGATGGCGGTAAAGAGCAGGGTGGCCAGGACGCGATGATCAAACTGTACCGTCGTTACATTTTCAAACAGGTTGCGCCAGGCGGGTTCAAGGCTTAACAGGCCATCGGGTATCCACTGGCCATTCATGAGTGGGAAGGTGTTATAAGCAAAGCCGGCCTTGAGGCCGGCAACAAAGCCGCCGGATAACACCGTTATAAATGTAAACAGGCTCAGGTAGCCGGAATATTTTTTTAACTTATCCAGATTATTGAGTGTAAGGTTGTCTTCTTTAGGATAAATCAGACCCATGGCGACCCAGAAAATATAGGCGTAGATAACAAAGGCGAGACCAAGGTGGGCCGTTAGTCGGTACTGGCTAACGTGGGGGTCTCTTACCAGTCCACTCTTGACCATGTACCAGCCCATTAGACCCTGTAGGCCACCGAGTATAAACATGGTGATTAATTTGGGTTTTAGTGCGGCTTCAACCTTACCTCGCAGGAAGAAAAACAGCATCGGGAAGAAGAAAATGACACCGATAGAGCGCCCAAGCACACGATGGGAGTATTCAAACCAGAAAATATTCTTAAAACCGTCCAGGGTCATGCCCTGGTTTTTGATCTTGTATTCGGGGTACTGCTTGTAAAGTTCGAAGGCACGGTTCCATTCGCTATCATTCAGCGGCGGGATAGTGCCCATGATAGGGGCCCATTCCACCATCGACAGGCCCGAGCCCGTTAGCCGGGTGACACCGCCGAGTACGACCATGGCATAAATTGTGGCGCAACAGATGAGGAGCCAGAGGGCAATGGCTTTCTGGTTGGAACGGGATGTCATGACGGGCTGGCCCCAATAATTAGCAGTTATAAAAGCGAAAAAATACTACCAGATGTATCTGCCATTTGATAGTTGTTGATGAATCATGGTTTAACTTGAAAATTTGACTGTGATTGGCGTGGAAAATGTCGTTGCATTGAGTAAAAACTCAGTTATCGATTTGTCGATGATGATATATATCAAAAAACTGGAATTTAATAAATTTTCGCTATACCGGTATAGGATTTTTTGGGTCTTTGAAAGCACTAATCGCACACATTAGCAATGATTTAAAAAGTCTTTATGGGAATAAATTTAAAAAGGACGCCGGATTAGCGTTTTTTATAAAAATAACACAAAGAAAAACAGTGGCTTAAGGATTGATTTTTTGTATACTACCGCCTCTAAATCAGGTGGATATAGTACTTGCAGGTGTCTTCAATTTAGCCATTTTACACACTAGTCAATTAAACTTGTGTGAATTGACACAAGTCAAAGTTGTAATTGCCCCATAATATGTAATATTTCCCAAAGCTTTATGTGTCTGTTTTGTGGCGGATTATGTCTATAATACGGATAGCCTTAATCCCGGTGGGTAATTTATCCATTGAGATTAGAGTTTTAAAGCATGAATTTGATGATTAACAAACATCCTTTGCTAATCGTTATAACCAGAAAATTACAACAATAGAGAGCTGATCATGTCTGACCCAAATAATAATTCTGACGATGAGCGCATCCCGGCGATGCAGTCCCTGCTGGATAATCCCTTTCTTCTGCTATTTATTGGTGTCGCTATGCCAACGGTTTTTTATACCGTTTGGGGCATCATGGAAATAGTGACATTACCTGTCGCACCATAAAAAAAACCAGTCGAAGGAGACTAAGTTATGACTTCATTTTTACCACCCGCTGAACGTATATGGTGGAAGGTTCCCGTAGGTCGTCAGGAGATCGTCTGGATTGCCATAGCCTTTACATGGTGCCTGATCATGTTCCTGATGATGCCGATCTGGCACATCTACGGTAAACAGAATCTTTCCACAGAAGCTTATCAAACAACACCGGCTAAATACGGCGCTAGCGTCGAAGCCATGGTTGAAAAGTATAAGGTTGGAGAAGAAGCAGGTATGCCTGTTGTGGCGCCACCTGCTGGTAGCGATATTTATATGCTGGGTCGTTTATGGCAATGGTATCCTATTCTTCAGCTTGAAAAAGACAAGACCTACCGTTTGCACCTGTCCTCAATGGACTGGCAGCATGGTTTCTCTCTTCAGCCCATCAATATTAATCTTCAAGTTGTACCTGGCTATGAAATGGTCATTAATGTAACACCCGATAAAACAGGTGATTACGGTGTAATTTGCAATGAATATTGCGGCATTGGCCACCATACTATGGTCGGCAAAATTATAGTGAAGGAGTAATTAAACCATGTCTTCGTTTCGTATTTGTCCCGATTCGGGATTTTACTTCAATAAGCCCGCTGAGAGCTTAATGAAAGTTAACGCAGTCGCTGGGGTTGTTGCTCTATTGATTGCGGGTCTTCTTGCGCTGGGTGTGGTTCTTACACGCTGGCAGGAAGTTCATTTATTACCAGCCGACCTCTTTTACCAGGTGCTGACGGCACACGGTATTAATGCGCTGATCTTCTGGGTCATCTTCTTCGAGATGGCCATCCTGCATTTTGCATCCACCACGTTATTACGTTGTCGACTGGCTACGCCTCGCTGGGCCTGGGCAGGCTTCTGGCTGATGATCATTGGTGCGGTGATGAATAATGTCGCTGTGTTCCAGGGTGGTTCCAGTGTCATGATGACCTCCTATGTGCCAATGCAGGCTGCCCCACATTTCTACCTGGGTCTGGTCCTGTTTGCTGTAGGTGCACTAATACAGATTTTCGTCTTCTTCGGAACCCTGGTTATTGCGCAACAGGAAAAAACCTATGACGGTTCAGTTCCACTGGTAACCTTTGGTGCGATTACTGCGGCTATTATCGCCGTATTTACGATTGCATCGGGCGCTATCATCCTGGTACCGACCTTCCTCTGGTCAATTGGCTACATCAGCCACATCGATGCTGAAATGTATCGTGTTATCTGGTGGGCACTGGGTCATTCATCACAGCAGATTAACGTATCAGCTCACGTATCTGTCTGGTACCTGTTAGCCGGTATCCTGTTTGGTGCGCGTCCAATGTCTGAGAAAGTCAGTCGTTTTGCCTTCCTGCTGTATATTGCCTTCCTGCAGCTGGCGAGTGCGCATCATATCCTGGTTGATCCAGGTATCAGTACCGAGTGGAAGATCTTCAATACATCTTAT
>JAOUMO010000260.1 GCA_029881425.1 Gammaproteobacteria bacterium | reverse complement strand
TCCATATTTTTACTTAACAGTGTATTAGACGTATTCCTAAATATAGCCATTATGCCTATATCTAGACATGTGTTCCTAGATATAGACATATATGTCTATATCTAGCCATTGAATATGAACACGCTTTTGAACCGAATTTAATACTTGAAGTAAAATTGTGATCTAACACAGGCAATCCTTTTATCATTTTGTAGGCGTACACCTCTCCCTCCCTTATTGTATTTATGCATCCTGCATCGCTATTTTGAATTATACTATCACATCTTTTGTGGTTTTCTATTTTTATAAGCCCTTGTTTACAATATATTAATACAGGCTAATGTTATCCATTTATAGCCATGAAATTTCATGGTGCAATTTTTACTTACCCCCATTTCACGGGTGGCTGAGCACGCTTTAGCTTTTACTCCCTCTCACAGTTTGCCGAGCATTGATTCCAACTAAGGTAAATCCGCCATGGATGGCGGATTTAGGTGAAATGAGCCTGGACGGCGAATCGAGCCGGCCTGGCAACGAAGCTAGTACTACAACAGAATACCCACATATTCATTTTTCCAGGTTACCAATGCTCGGGGCCTTCAAACTGTGCTGGGCGGCACTTTCTTGCTTACTTCTTTGTTGCTGCTGACAAAGAAGTAAGTCGCCAGCAGGCGAAACACCAACCAACAGACTGGCCGATTACAGATCTGAATAAATTAACGCACCGCCCCCTCCACCACCCTCTCAAAGAAAACCCCCCTATCACTCACCACCAACCCCACCGCCAACACCATCAACAAAACCGTCTGGATAATCTTGCTATCCGGGTGGGTTGCAAATATCTCGTTAAAGAACCCCGCTGTAATATGAAAGACAACGGTAATAACAATATTTCGCCCTGTCTTGTAGTACAACCAGTTCATCAGCAACACAAAGGGAAACATACTGACCAGGAAATTCACGCCGTATATCCAGCTGGTCTCAACCAGGTTGCTTTGATAATAGTCTCGTATGCCGGCCAGTGGCATATGCCAGATACCCCAGAAGAGTGCGAAGAGCAAAGAGGTCTTGAATAGATTCATTCTATTGCGCAGGCAATCGGTACCATAGGAATGCCAGCCCAGTTCCTCCAGCATCGGTGCAATAATCAGCATGAACCACACCGGGAAGATACCCGAGCTAAAGGTGAAATGCCCGGTGATGACGAACTGGGATGCACTATGCCCAAACAGGAGCGAGATGGCCTGGGCCAGTAAAATGCTCGCGGGCATTAGAAAGCAGGCGAGCAGGATATAGATCGGTTTGACGGAGCTGAAGTTGAAGAACCGGCTGTAGAGGTCCGCCCGCAGAGCGGGATCTTGCCTGATCAGCCAATAGGCGACAGCCACCGGACCCAGCAGCCCGATAAAGGCGACCACACTGGCCATCTCCAGGTACTGATCAGAATAGGGGGTGATGTGGCTGATGTACCCGGCAGCGAACCATAAAGCCCAGGGAATCATTGTCGCAAGACAGTAGAACAGGATGGGGTGTTTGTACTTCTCGATCATCATCTATTTGCCTCCGGCTCTATAGAGATAAGGCGCCTGGTGTTCACGATTAAAGGCGCCAGCCTCCTTTTATTCGCACCACTACTGGCCATGACCCTGATGTTAATGCGGCATGCTAATTAATAATTGCCACTACTTTTTAACCCGGTTTCACCGCCACGGTTTCAATCAGGCTAACGCGCTCTTCGTCCAGGTTGCGACGCAGGTTATAGGCCTTGGTTAAAATGTCCCGACCCACCAGCAGGTGCGCACCCAGTTCCGGTAGCTGCGGTTCGCCTTTGGGTTCGGCCATCTGGGCAAAGGCCTGCTGTGCCAGGTCGGTTTTGTCATTCCACACTGTCACCTTAAGACCGGCCGCACCGATGACATCACGGAAGGCGTCGGGTGGAATCAGAAAACTCATGGAACTGTCCTGTGCCCAGGGTACGGGAAAATACTGCGGTGTATTTTTATGGCCACACACTTCATACAGGATCGCACGGCCACCG
>JAOUMO010000109.1 GCA_029881425.1 Gammaproteobacteria bacterium | reverse complement strand
GGTATCTATAATGTCGTTCCACTGATCATCTTTCATCATCATCAATAAGTTATCACGCGTAATACCGGCGTTATTAACGAGGATACTGATAGCGCCAAATTCATTGCTAATGGCCTTGGTCACGTCCTTTATCGAATCGGTATCGGTCACATTCAACATCATACCCTTACCAGTTGCACCTGCAGCCGTAAGATATTCGGAGATTTTTCCTGCACCCGACTCCGATGTTGCAGTGCCAATGACGGTCGCGCCCTGGCGTGATAATTCTTCTGCAATGGCTCGGCCTATGCCACGACTGGCACCGGTAACCAGTGCTATTTCACCCTGTAAATTCATTCACCTGTTCCCCTGTTATGCTTTTGTAGCCGCGATAAACTTATCAAGACTATCGACACTATCTATTGTGTAACTTTCGACTGACTTGTCGATGCGTTTATTTAAACCTGCCAGTACCTTACCCGGTCCACATTCAACCGTTGCATTAACGCCCTGTGCAATTATGTTATTCACGGTATCAACCCACAATACCGGGTTATACAGCTGTTTCTGCAAACAGTCGGCAATCTCCGCCGCATCACTGTGTGCCTTTGCGTCCACATTGTGCAGTACCGGAATACGCGGTGTATTGATTTCAACCGTAGCCAGGTACTCGGCCAGTTGCGCAGCGGCTCCCGTCATCAGGCTACTGTGTGAAGGCACACTCACGGGTAACTGTATGGCACGTTTTGCCTTCGCCTCTTTTGCCAGTTCCATGGCCTTCTGTACCGCCTCCGTATGGCCGGCTATAACCACCTGCCCCGGTGAATTGAAATTAACCGCCTGTACCACTTTATCAGAGGATGCCTGTGCACAAACCTGTCTCACCTGGTCATCGTCAAGACCCAGGATGGCCGCCATGGCACCGACACCATCGGGCACGGCCGCCTGCATTAAACGTCCACGCTCGGCGACCAGCTTGACCGCATCTTCAAATTTCAGCGCACCGGCACAGACCAGTGCCGTGTATTCACCCAGGCTATGCCCCGCCATGATGACCGGTTCAAAATCTGTACTTTTCCTCAACAGCTTCCAGGCAGCAACGCCTGCGGTTAACATCGCCGGCTGTGTACATTCCGTTTTGTTTAATTCTTCAGCGGGGCCTTCTGAAACCCGTTGCCATAAATCATAACCCAGTGCATCCGATGCACGGGCAAACAGCTCTTTAACTTCGCTGTGTTGTTCGGCAAGTTCAGCCATCATACCAATAGACTGTGAACCCTGACCTGGAAAGACGCATGCAAATTTCATTGATTAGAACCTATTAAAATATTTTTACTTTTGTGACACGGGGTCACCTGGACAGGCTTATTCTATAAACCCAAAACATCCTGCATATCAAACAGGCCGGTATTTTTATCTTCCAGCCAGTTCGCCGCACGTAAAGCACCTTTTGCAAAAGTCATGCGACTCGATGCCTTATGGGTGATTTCAATGCGTTCACCAATACCCGCGAACATGACCGTGTGGTCACCCACGATATCGCCCGCACGTATAGTTTCAAAACCAATTGTTTGTGGATCACGTTCGCCGGTAATACCCTCACGACCGTAGACGGCACAGTCTTCGAGTTTACGACCCAGTGCCGCAGCGACCACCTCACCCATACGGAGTGCTGTACCGGAAGGGGCATCCACTTTATGGCGGTGGTGCGCCTCAATAATTTCGACATCATAATCGTCATTGAGCACCGAGGCCGCCATCTCTAATAGCTTGAGACACAAATTAACACCGACACTCATGTTGGGTGCAAACATGATTGCAATATCATTTGCTGCCTGTTCAATAATCTGCTTTTGCGCCGCAGAAAAACCGGTTGTACCTATGACCAGTTTTTTATTATTTTCTCGACAGACTTCAATATGGTCCAGGGTGGAATCGACCGAGGTAAAATCGATCAGCAGATCAAATTGATCCAGCACGGTATTTACATCACCGACAACTGCTACACCCAGGTTTCCAACACCGGCAAGTTCGCCCGCGTCTGCACCAATCAAGGTGCTGTCCATTCGTTCAAGCGCAACCGTAAACTCACAGCCGTCTGTTTGCTGACAGGCTTCGATAATAGTACGCCCCATGCGACCGCATGAACCGGCTACAGCAATTCTCAACATCTCATGTACCTATTATTTTTATACAGACAGCTTTGATAAACATTTATGCTTACTCTTTTAGCTGAATTCGTTGTTACGGATTGTAAACAACTACAGGCTCATATAGCTGTAGCCCTTTTCCTGTAACTCCATTATGTCTGCAGCACCGATCTGGACAAGCTCAACAAAAGGCAGCATATCGTCTTTTGTCCAGCCCAGGGACTTTATGGTGTTTCCACAGGCATGAAATTTTACACCATAATCGGCCAGACTTTTGACTTTTTGACGGTTGTGTTCCGAGACATTACGGAGCGGTTCTTTTGCAAGAATGTGAATACCCTGGCCAAATGCACTAACCACGATAGTAATATTGTCACCGTATTGACGCAGTAGCTCGGCAACAGCAAACAAGACCGCGTTATGATAATCCTGGTCGGCTTTATTAAACTGGAAGACAATATTGTGTTCAGTGGCATCGCCGGGAAAGCGCATGCCATCCTCTCCCGCATCGCCAGGCTCAGCTGCCCGGCCTGCAGGGGATACCAGCAGGCCGGATGCAAAACTCACCAGGCCTGTTAATAAGCGTCGACGGGTATTCACTACAAAGACTCCGTAAGCGGGGCAAAAAGCCTAGAGTTTCATGTCGTCAAAGAATTTTTTAACCCCGTCCATCCAGCTACGGCCCTGGGGATTATGGGTATTATTGTCTTTGCTCATACTGTCTTCGAACTCGCGCAACAGCTCCTTCTGCTTACTGGTCAGCTTCACGGGTGTCTCTATAACCACTTTGCATAATAGATCACCCGTAGCACCACCACGTACCGGCGCGACACCCTTGCCACGTAAACGGAACAGGCGACCGGTCTGGGTTTCCGCAGGGATTTTCAGTTTGACTCGACCATTTAAGGTAGGCACTTCCAGTTCACCGCCCAGTGCAGCCGTGGCGACACTGATCGGTACCTGGCATAGCAGGCTGCTGCCATCACGCTCGAATATGGCATGGGGTTTAACATGGATCTGCACATACAGATCACCCGCTGGACCACCATTCTCGCCGGCCTCACCTTCACCACCCAGGCGGATACGGTCACCATTATCGACGCCCGGTGGCACCTTCACGGACAGTGTCTTGCGCTCTTCCACACGGCCCTGACCATGACAGTCACCACAGGGGTCGTTAATCATCTTGCCATTGCCATGGCAATGGGGACAGGTTTGCTGCACGGAGAAAAAGCCCTGCTGGATACGCACCTGGCCGGTGCCACCACAGGTAGTACAGGTTGTGGGTGAAGAGCCTTTTTTAGCACCGGAACCGGCACAGGTCTTACAGCCTACCAGTGTCGGGATTTTTATTTTTACCGTGGTACCGGCAACCGCATCTTCCAGGCTCAACTCCATATTATAGCGCAGGTCAGAGCCGCGATAGGCACGGTTTCGTGCACGCCCCCCGCCACCGCCACCGAAGATATCGCCAAAGACGTCACCGAAAATATCACTAAAGTTGCCGGGGCCAGCACCACCGCCACCGGCCGATGGATCTACACCCGCATGGCCGAACTGGTCATAGGCTGCACGTTTCTGTGCATTAGACAATACATCGTAGGCCTCCTTGGCCTCCTTGAACTTGGCTTCGGCCTCAGGGTTATCCTGGTTTTTATCCGGATGGAACTTCATCGCCATACGGCGATATGCCTTCTTCAGATCTGCCTCATTCACATCCCTGGCAACACCTAACAGCTCGTAATAATCTCGTTTGGACATAGTATCGGTCGTCACTTTTTAAAATTGCCTTTCATACGTACGAAATGCCTGACGGGGCCAGGCATTTCGATTCAAGCGTTTTTCCCCAATCCTGAGAAATTATTTATCGTCCTTAACCTCTTCAAACTCCGCATCCACAACTTCATCATCGGCCTGCGTTGCCTGCTCTGCACCTGCAGCCGATGCATCCGCCTGCTGTGACTGGGCATAGGCCTTTTCAGCCACCTTACCAGCCGCTTCGGTCAGTGCCTGTGTCTTCGCTTCGATAACCGCCTTGTCATCACCGGCAACCGCTTCTTTCAACTCGGCTATAGCCTTATCAATCGCTTCCTTCTCACCGGCGTCAACCTGGTCGCCCAGATCTTTCAGTGATTTCTCGGTGGCATGGATCATGTTGTCTGCCGCATTGCGTGCCTCGACCAGTTCTTTCTGGCGGTGATCTTCGTCCGCATGGGCCTCGGCATCCTTGACCATTTTTTCGACTTCCTCGTCAGACAGACCACTGGATGCCTTGATCACGATGGACTGCTCTTTACCGGTTGCCTTGTCCTTGGCCGATACGTTGAGGATACCATTCGCATCGATATCGAAAGAGACTTCAATCTGTGGTACGCCGCGTGGTGCAGGTGGAATGTCGCTGAGATCAAAACGACCCAGTGATTTATTGCCCGAAGCAATTTCACGCTCACCCTGTAATACATGGACCGTTACCGCACCCTGGTTATCATCGGCGGTCGAGAACACCTGTGATGCCTTGGTGGGGATGGTTGTGTTCTTTTCAACCAGCTTGGTCATGACACCACCCATGGTCTCGATACCCAGTGATAAAGGTGTTACGTCCAGCAGCAGGATATCGGTTACATCGCCACCGAGTACACCACCCTGGATAGCCGCACCAATCGCGACCGCTTCATCAGGATTCACGTCTTTACGTGGCTCTTTACCGAAGAATTTTTTCACTTCTTCCTGTACCTTGGGCATACGTGTCTGACCACCCACCAGGATGACGTCATCCAGGTCACCCACGCTCAGGCCCGCATCTTTCAATGCAACCTTACAGGGCTCGATAGTACGCATAACCAGGTCTTCAACCAGTGATTCCAGCTTGGCGCGTGTCAGTTTGATGTTCAGGTGTTTAGGACCTGATGCATCTGCTGTAATGTAAGGCAGGTTTATATCGGTCTGTGAACCGGTAGACAGCTCGATCTTGGCTTTTTCTGCGGCTTCTTTCAGGCGCTGCAGGGCCATAGGATCATTGTGCAGATCCATACCGGTATCTTTCTTGAATTCGTCTGAGAGATAATCAATCAGGCGCATGTCAAAGTCTTCACCACCAAGGAAGGTATCACCGTTGGTGGCCAGTACTTCGAACTGGTGCTCGCCATCAATTTCTGCAATTTCGATGATGGATACGTCAAAGGTACCGCCACCCAGATCATAAACAACGATCTTGGCATCACCGCGTTTTTTGTCCATACCATAAGCCAGTGCCGCGGCAGTTGGCTCATTGATAATACGCTTCACATCCAGGCCGGCAATCTTGCCCGCATCTTTCGTTGCCTGGCGCTGTGAGTCATTGAAGTAGGCGGGTACGGTAATAACCGCCTCTGTCACTGTTTCACCGAGAAAATCTTCTGCGGTCTTCTTCATTTTCTGCAGTACACGGGCAGCAATCTCTGGTGGCGCCATTTTCGTGCCATGGGCCTCGATCCATGCATCACCATTGTCTGCCTTGATGATCTTGTAAGGTACCAGCTTGATATCGCGCTGTACGACTTCTTCGTCGAAGCGACGACCAATCAAACGCTTGACTGCATACAGGGTATTCGCGGGGTTAGTCACCGCCTGGCGCTTGGCCGCCTGGCCAACAACGACCTCATCGCCCTCAGTAAACGCGATGATAGACGGGGTTGTACGATCACCTTCACTGTTTTCGATAACGCGCGCACTGTCACCATCCATAATGGCGATACATGAGTTAGTTGTGCCCAGATCGATACCAATAATTTTTGCCATCTTTAGTTTGCTCCAGATTTTAAATCTATAAATACTTTAGTTATTACCCTAAGTGGGGTCAGGGTTTTATTATTTCAACGATTTTTTGTTTATTCAGCCGGTTTTTTTGAAACCAGAACCATCGCCGGCCTGACCAGTCGATCATTCAGCAAATAGCCCTTCTGCATCACTGCCAGTACGGTATTGGGTTCTGCCTCGGCATGTTCCTGCATCGACATCGCCTGGTGGTGCTCGGGATTGAATTTCTCGTCCTGCGGGTGCAGCTCGGCAATATTAAATTTTTCGAACACGGATTTGAGCATATTCAGGGTCAGTTCGGTACCCTCGACCAGGGCATCTACACTGGCTGTGTCCTGTTTTGCCGCATCCAGGCCCAGCTCCAGGCTGTCTTTCACCGCAATCAGTTCGGTAACGAATTTTTCCAGACCGTACTTGTGTGCATTTTCCAGGTCTTTCTGGGTACGGCGGCGGATATTATCCATTTCCGCACGGGCACGTAGTAACTGGTCCCAGTTGTCGGCTGCTTTTTTCTCGGCGGCTTCCAGTTTCTGCTTTAATTCGTTGACTGAGGCGGCCTCATCCTGCGGGCTTTCGTCAGTGACCTGCTCGACTTCTGAAACATCAGCTGCTGTTTCGGTTTGCTCGAGGATTTCCTCGTTAGACATGCTTACTCTCCGAATGAACGATTACACTGAGTGGCTATATGGGGATAAATTGTAGGGCTTCAAGGCCTGAAAATGATAAATAACTGATTTTTTATAGATTTATCGACTTACTTTGCTTTTAACGCCAGACCCAGCAATCGCGCGGTAATATCCACCATCGGGATAACCTTGTTATAGGCCATGCGCGTCGGGCCAATAACACCGAGCACACCGAGGATTTCGCCATCCACTGAATAGGGTGAAGTAATCACGCTACAGTCGCCCAGCCCCTGCAGGCCGGCCTCACGACCGATGAACACCTGTATGTCCTCGGCCCGGATGCAACGGTCGAGCAGGCTCAGCATGTCACGCTTGCTTTCGAAGGTATCGAATAGCTGTTGCAGTTTTACACCATGATCCAGTTCGTTATAGCGCACCAGGTTAGTCTGCCCCTGCAGCATATAATCGTCGTTACTGGCATCCGGCTGTAGCGCCCTGTCGGCCAGCTCAACCGCTGATTTCATTAAATCATCCACATCGGAGCGGGCCTGGTGCAGCTCATTAATCAGCAGCGACCTTAGCTTGAACAGGTCGGTCCCACTGAATTGTGTATTCAGGTAATTGGCAATCCGCCCCAGTTCATCCTGGCTGTAATCCCGATCCACATGGATTACCCGGTTCTGTACTTCCTTTTCATTGATCACCAGTATGGCCAGGATGCGCTTATCCGATAATGACAGGAACTCTATCTGGCGCAGTGAGGAGTGGCCCGATTTGGGAATGGTAATGATGCCGGCCATGTGGCTCATTTCAGATAACAGGGCGCTGGCCGTACCAATCAGTGAATCACGGTCCTGGTCCGGATTTAATCGACCCTGTAACTGGTTTTGCAGCGTCCTGGCCAGGGGCGTGACTTCGAGCATGGAATCAACAAACAGGCGGAAACCCTGTTCGGTTGGTATGCGGCCCGCTGAGGTATGCGGTGCAGCGACCAGCCCCATGTGATCCAGGCTGGCCATTACATTACGTATCGTTGCCGTACTCACATTGAGTCGTGAGGCATCGGCCAGTTTTTTTGAGCCGACCGGAACACCGTCAGTGACATAACAATCGATCAGGGTTTTGAGCAGGTGCCGCGCACGGTCATTTAAAACAGGAAGTGTACTCATCGCACTATTTAGCCATTAATACGCCATTTTCTATCGTATAAATCTTGTCCATCTTACTCGCCAGCGACATATCGTGGGTCACTACCA
>JAOUMO010000259.1 GCA_029881425.1 Gammaproteobacteria bacterium | reverse complement strand
AGATCAGAATAAACGACCACCTGATTTCTACCACTCTCTTTGGCGACATATAATGCCTTATCTGCACGCTCCAGCAAGGCCGTACATATCATTTTCGCATCCTGCCCCTGTGAGTCATCCATCAGGTTTTTTAAATTTGTCATACCTATGGAAATTGATATTTTTAACTGCTTGTCATAAAAACAATGGTCTTCAGAATATACCGCCTGTCGAAGGCGTTCAGCAATTTCATGCGCTGTTTTTAAAGATGTCGCAGGCAGTACCACTGCAAATTCCTCACCACCATAGCGCGCCACAATATCACAGGCTCTCACCTGCTCTTTGATCAGGCTCACCATACGCATCAGGACCAGATCACCAATATGATGGCCATAGGTATCATTAACATTTTTGAAGTGATCGACATCGAGAAACATGCATGTCAGATCTTCCCCCCTACGAATACTGCGGGAGATCTCATCATTAAAACGCAGATCAAAATAACGACGATTGTAGGCCTGCGTTAGCGCATCCTGGTAGCCAATTTCCTTTATCCTCTGCTGGTTTAAGCAGTTTTCTATGGCCACAGCAGTCATCGCAGACAATTTTTGCAGGAACTCCGTGCCCACACCCGGCTGATAGCGATTAGCATCACGACTCATTAATAACAGTGAACCAATAATACGATCACTGCGCAGCAACGGCAAAAAGGCCACACTTTTAATTTCATCTATGGACCTGGACCCCGCCATCATCCAGTCGTAAGCATCAAAGACCTTTGATCCAAGCAAGGGATAACTAATTAAGGATTCAATTTTTGCAGAATCTTTGACTGTATCGAGAATAACCAGCCTCTTTTCAAAGATTAGTCGAGCCTCTTCATCATGGCCGAAGAATAAACGATCCGTGTCTTTATCATGATCGACAAGACAGAGGACAACATCATGAAGCTGGAAACGCGCCATCATCTGGAACAGCAATAAATCTCGCAACTGACCCGGCGAGCTGGCTCCGATTATTTCGAAACCAAAACTATCGAATAATTCCTGCTTCTTTTCATTAGTCCTTGCTTGCCTGAGCAAATCATCCAGCTTACGCCGCAGGTTACGATTTTCATGATAGAGAGTATCTTCCATTGCCTGAGTTTATATCAAAATAATCATGTATGAGATGCCGTTTGTATTAAATTTAGTAAAAACTAGGTCAAGCTAGCAAAACAATCACAAAATTTAATCAAAATAAGGATATTCTCTGGATCCGTCCCTCCACCCATAAAAAACCCTACATTATGGGATATTTGTTTTTATTATTAAATCCTACAGGGGTTTGTGTGTACAGGCCACACACCATAGAGCGTGGCGTCAGCCACACCAGGCTTAGGACACTGGCCCCGACCCTTTATTACAGGCAAAAAAATACCCCGTCCATAAATGAACGAGGTATTTAGAATTAAAGCCTGACAGTGTCCTACTCTCACATGGGGAGACCCCACACTACCATCGGCGCTAAAGCGTTTCACGTCTGAGTTCGGGATGGGATCAGGTGGTTCCACTTCGCTATTGCCGTCAGGCAAACCGGTTATACTCTTCGAGCACTCGCGTGTCTCGCCGAGTTCAATTCAGATTCAAGTCAATAAAGGAACACAACTTCTTCTCTTTCGAGACTAATAAAGCGTTACTCAACCGTCCAAGTCACTTGGGGTTATATGGTTAAGCCGCACGGGCAATTAGTACAGGTTAGCTTCACACATTACTGCGCTTCCACACCCTGCCTATCAACGTTGTGGTCTACAACGACCCTTTAGGGGCATCAAGTGCCCAGGGAAACCTCATCTTGAGGCCTGCTTCCCGCTTAGATGCTTTCAGCGGTTATCAGTTCCGCACGTAGCTACCGGGCAATGCCATTGGCATGACAACCCGAACACCAGTGGTGCGTCCACTCCGGTCCTCTCGTACTAGGAGCAGCTCCTCTCAAGTTTCCAACGCCCACGGCAGATAGGGACCGAACTGTCTCACGACGTTCTAAACCCAGCTCGCGTACCACTTT
>JAOUMO010000258.1 GCA_029881425.1 Gammaproteobacteria bacterium | reverse complement strand
CATCGTTGTCCTGCCGCAAGGGGTGGCTTTTGCAACTATTGCCGGCATGCCACCGGAATACGGTCTTTATGCCGGGATGGTGCCTGCGATCATTGCCGCCCTGTTTGGCTCATCTCGCCACCTGGTATCAGGGCCGACTACCGCCGCATCCATTGTGATGTTTTCATCCTTGAGCGTTTATGCAACACCTGCAAGCTCGGAGTATGTCATCCTGGCGTTAACCCTGACTTTTATGGTCGGCGTGATTGAGCTGATCCTGGGGCTGGCACGCATGGGAGCCCTGGTCAACTTTATCTCCCATTCGGTCATTGTCGGTTTTACCGCCGGTGCCGCCATGCTCATAGCCGCCAAACAACTTAAGCATTTTTTCGGGCTGGATATGGATAGTGGTGGTCACTTTCATAATATTCTGATCCAGTTTGTTATGCATATTCCCGACATCAATCCCTGGGTCACTTCAGTCGCCCTGGTTACCTTGTTCAGCGGCATTATCGTCAAACGCTGGTTTCCCAAAATACCCTATCTGATTGCATCCATGCTGGCAGGCAGTTTACTCGCTTTCATTTTTAACCAGAGCTTTGGGACGGATGTCACCGGGATCAAATCAGTTGGCGCACTGCCACAATCCCTACCCCCCTTGTCCATGCCGGATTTTTCCTGGGATACGATTCGTGATCTGGCTTCAGCGGCCTTTGCATTAAGCCTGTTTGCTCTGACAGAAGCCATTTCAATTGGTCGCTCAATTGCAGCTAAAACCGGACAACGTATCGATGGCAATCAGGAGTTCATCGGCCAGGGCCTGTCGAATATATTCGGTTCATTCTTTTCGGGCTATGTGGCCACCGGTTCATTTAACCGTTCCGGTTTGAATTACCAGGCGGGTGCACAAACACCACTGGCTGCTATTTTTGCCGGTGTTTTACTCATTGGTCTGGTGGTGATGGTTGCCCCTTACGCCGCTTATCTGCCCAATGCCGCTATGGCCGGTATTTTATTTCTGGTTGCCTGGGGACTCATAGACTTTAAGGAAATGTTACACATCCTAAAAAGTAGCCGCCGGGAAACCATCGTACTTTCCATTACCTTTTTTGGAGCCCTTTTTCTGGAGCTGGAGCTGGCCATTTTTGCCGGTGTCATCATGTCCTTACTGCTGTATCTGGAACGTGTATCCAAACCAAGAATTATCAGCCGCGTTCCTGACGCACGGCTCTACAAGCGTGCTTTCACAACCGATCCGGCTTTACCGGAATGTCCGCAACTTAAAATTATTCGCATCGATGGTTCCATATTTTTTGGCTCAATCGACCATGTGCAGGAAACGTTTGCCCGCCTACGCGCAAACTCGCCCATGCAAAAACATCTGGCGATTGTTTGCGGCGGTATTAACTTTGTTGATATGCAGGGCGGCGACACACTCGCATCAGAAGCAAAAAAACGCCGTGAAAATAATGGCGGCATGTACCTGATCAGTGTGAAAAAAGGCTTATGGGAAGCACTGGAACGTTATGGCTGCCTGGAAGCAACCGGTGGGCGTAATATTTTCCAGGCCAAGACAGCGGCTATCCGTGGCATTTATCAAAAACTGGATAAATCCATTTGCGCAACCTGCGACAAGCGCATTTTCCTTGAATGTCAGCAAAACACTGACCGCCCTCTACGAACCCCCCATTTAACACAGGAGTAAAGAAATTTGAGCACGCTCGCCGATGAAGATCAAGTTTTACCTCAAACAGGTAAATTGTCTCGCAAACAATGGATTGCGGCGGGTGTTTTTGCACTGGTAGCAATATACCTGTCTTTTGTCGTGCCGACGATACAGGTAGCCTGGGTCACCGCGATCCTGTTAATGACCATCTATCTGTTTACCTTTGAAGTTGTGGGCGTTGACGTGGCCGCAGCGACCGTCATGGTATTACTGGGACTGACTTCTTTACTTGCCCCCATCATGGGACTCGAACAAGGGCTGGTCGACACCAAACATTTGTTTGACGGCTTTTCCAGTAATGCGGTCATATCAATTATTGCCGTCATGATCATTG